>CAZEGG010000026.1:0-19259 GCA_964511755.1 uncultured Desulfobacteraceae bacterium
AATGCGGAGGGGGTAGCTATCCCACGCTGATAAGTCATTGAAAAGACCAGCCCGGTAGACTCGGAACGGAAGAAATGGCTTCCTCCCTGAGCAGCCGTCGGGGCTACTCGAGGCTTCTTGCTCAGCGGGAGGGGATTCACGAAATGCCTGTTGCAGACTTGCTTTTTTCAGAGAGATGCCCCAGTATGCATATTCCATGAGATGGGCAGTGAAACATCCGCCCAAAAGTACCGCGGAGGCTTATACATGATGAGATTTTTCGGCCTGAACGCGATTATCATTCTTCACACCCTCATTTTCTGTATTTGGACGCTCATGCTCACCCTGCTCGGGTTCGGCAGCAAGTCCATACATTTCTACGTGGCGAAGCCATGGGCACGGGTGATCCTGTGGTTGTCCGGCGTGAAAGTGGACGCAAGCGGGTGCGAGAACGTTGAAGCAGGCGTCCCCAGGATTTACATGGCCAATCATCAGAGCTATTTCGATATCCTGGGACTGCTGGCCTATCTGCCGGTGGACTTCAAGTTCCTCATGAAGCAGGAACTGATGCGTATTCCCGTTTTCGGATTTGCCATGAAACGTGCCGGTTATATCGGGATAGAGAGAAACGACCCGAGGAAGGCCGTGAAGAGTATACAGGAAGCCGCTCAAAGGATAAAAGATGGAGCTTCTGTACTGATTTTTCCGGAGGGAACGCGGAGTGTGGACGGCCATTTGCAGGACTTCAAGCGGGGAGGGTTCAAGCTGGCCTTGAAATCAGGGAGTGATATCGTTCCGGTGGTCATAAAGGGCAGTATGCGTGTTTTGCCCAAGGGAAGGTTCAGGATAAATCGGGGCCGCTTCGCCCTCTCTGTGGGAATCCCGATCGCGGTAAACCAGTATTCCGCGAGAGATGTTGACGCGCTCATGGCCCGGGTGCGGGGAGAGATCCTCAAAGAGCTTGAGGGTAATCCCGCATCTTGAAAGGAGTGGTATCGTTGCGCAAAAAGGGAAAATGGAGTGCTTTTGCTATCGTGTTCGTGTTGGTGATAGGATCGTGTTTCGGTATGAACAGGGACGGGAATGCCTATATCATGCCTGCCGAACAACTGCTTGATCTCATGTCCGCCCGTTTTTCGCGATTCAAGACCGTGCTTTTGTCTCAATCCACACGATTGATCGGTGCTGAAGGAGACAACAATCCCGCCATGACCTTCAACGAACAAGTGTGGATCAAGTCTCCAGGAGCTTCGGGTTCGCGGATTGAGCCCGACATAGAGGCGCAGGGCATGTCGGTGGAGGATATTGAGGCGCTTCGGCTCGATGTCGATACTGCCTACCGGCAACTCCTGGTGTCGAACAGCCCGCAGCACCTGTCAGCCCTCCTTTTGAAATGGGGCATTGACCAGACATCTGTTTCGTTAACCCGGATTGATGGCGACATCGCCTACTGTATCGGAGAGAGCCCAAAGGAGGGTCCGCGACTGCTCATAGAAAAGGAGAGATTCCTCCCCCTCCTCGTGAGCTATCGGATCGTTCGCGGCCAGGGAACAAGCATTGTCCAAGTACGGTTCAACGATTACAGGGAGGTGGAGCATGGCTGGTTTCCATTCAGGATTGACTATTTTCTGGATGGAACTCCCGTTGAAAGCTATCTTGTGCTGAAGGCAGAGTTCGATGTTCCCCTGCCTCCCCCCGCAGATACACGTTGACTGTATTGAGAAACAGATCCTGCCTCAGAGTTGCCGTTTCCCTGCCGGTAACGGGTACTTACTCGTATGCTGTACCCGAGTTACTGGCCGGGCAGGTGGCCGCGGGGATGCGGGTGCGGATCCCGTTCGGCAAAAAAACGACGACCGGCTATGTCCTGGGGGAGGCGCCTCCCCTGGAAACCCGGCAATCCTTGAAGGAAATTGCAGATATCCTGGATCCTTTTCCCCTGTTTCACGAAAACATGATCCCCTTTTTCGAATGGGTTTCCCGGTATTATCTTCATCCTATCGGGCTGGTCATCAAGAATGCCCTGCCCGGTGGAATCAATACGGATACCTATCGGAGCGCAGTAGTAACCCACGCAGGTGTCAGGAGGCTGGAGAAAGGGGGACTCCCTTTTGCGGAAGAGGAGTGTCTCCTGTGGGTGAAGGATCATCCCGGCGCCCGGCTTCCGCGTCCACTGCACACGGTGTATCGTCTCCGGGAAAAGGGACTGCTGGAGTTCGTGGATCGCGTCTCGAAGAATCCCCCTCGCCCTCGCGTGCGAAGATTTGTAAAAGCAAGAAGCGGCATTCAGCTTGAAAGGATTTTGCAGAGCCGGGGATCAGCGCGATCCGGTGCCAGGGATGAAGCGGTATTTGTTGAACGGGTTTTTTCGAGCGGAGGTGTTCTCCAATCGGAAATCTGCAGGGAATTCGGGAACGGCAGATATCTGATAGATAAATGGGTGAGAAGAGGGGTTTTGGAATGTGTTGACGCTCCCGTTTACAGAAATCCCGCCGGAGAACTTATTGCTCCGCCTGTTTTCCCCAAGGTACTGCTGGAACAACAGACATCCGCAATAGAATTTCTCAATTCGCGTCTCAGAAGGGAAAGGTTCTCTGCCTGCCTGCTCCACGGCATTACCGGCAGCGGGAAAACAGAGGTCTACCTCAGGGTCATCGAAGAGGTCATCAGAAGAGGCAGGCAGGCAATTCTCATGGTTCCTGAAATCTCCCTCGCTTCTTATATGTACGGACTATTCAGGTCCCGACTCGGTGATCGGATATCCGTGTACCACAGCGGTTTGAGTCGGGGAGAAAGATATGACCAGTGGATTCGAGCGCTCAAGGGAGAAGTGGACCTGGTTGTGGGTCCCCGTTCCGCGATTTGGGCGCCGCTCCCGGATCCCGGTCTTATCATCGTGGACGAAGAACATGATACCGCCTACAAACAGGAAAATCCTCCGCGGTATCAAGCGAGGGACGCGGCAGTAGTCAGGGCAAGGATGGAAAAAGCAGTGGCTGTGTTGGGCTCCGGTACCCCTTCCGTCCAGTCCTACCATCATTCCCAATGCGGACGGTATCATCTCCTCCGGATGCCCGAGAGGGTGGAGAAGCGGCGTCTCCCGGAAATCGAAATGGTGGATATGAGATCGGAGACCGAAGGCGGCGGAGAAGGACAGATCATCGGCCGTAGGCTCAGGGAGGCCATCCGGAAGGAGCTTGGGAATGGAAATCAGGTCCTTTTGTTTCTGAATCGCCGGGGTTTTCACCGGCTGTATCTCTGCCTGACGTGCGGGAAGACAATCCAATGCCCGAACTGCGATGTTGCCCTCATACACCATCGGGACAACTGCTTGAGGTGCCATTATTGCGGCTTTCATAGTGCACTGTATACCCGTTGTCCTTCCTGCGGCGGCAGACGGTTGAAACCATACGGATTTGGAACCGAACGATTGGAAGCCGAGCTTTACAGGCTGTTTCCGGACGCCCGGGTCGCGAGGATGGATACAGACAGCACAAGAAGAAAAGGAAGTGCGTTTCAGATTCTTAAGAAATTCGGTGCGGGCGAAATCGATGTTCTGGTTGGGACCCAGATGATCACCAAAGGATATGACTTCCCAAATGTGACGCTGGTTGGTGTCCTCGCTGCTGATTTATCTCTCGGCTTTCCTGATTTCAGGGCAGGCGAAAGGACCTTCCATATCCTCTCTCAGGTAGCCGGCAGGACGGGTCGGGGAACGAAGAAGGGGATGGTGATCGTACAGACCTTCAACGTCGATCATTACGCCATCAAGACAGCCGTGAGCCATGATTATGAGTCCTTTTTTGCACGGGAAAAGGAACTCAGGGAGGCGCTTGGATATCCTCCTTTTTCCCATATGACCTGCCTGAAAATCAAGGGAAACAGCAAAGAGAAAACGGCCGAGGCTGCCCGCTTCATTGGAGAGGCATTGAGAGGAATAGTCGCCGGCTGGCCAAAGAGAGGAAAGGAGATCAAGATCCTCGGCCCGGCGGAAGCTCCCCTTTCCCGGGTGAAGGGAAAGTATCGGTGGCAGATTCTGGTGAAGGGTGAGCAGGCTGCGCTGATCAGGCACCTGATGGAAGCGGTTGAAGGGCTGTTCAAGGGAAGATTGCAGTCACGGGGAGTCCAACTGAGCGTAGATGTGGATTCCTACCAGATGAGTTAGTTTCCATCGGGGGTGACGAGGGCGGCGGAGAGATATCCCACTACGCGGCTTCTGTCTCCGGTAGCCTCGGCTGAATCGGACCGGCCCAGAATCAAAGCGTTCTTTGCTCCCAGGTATTTTGCCGCGAGAAGTACGGCCATAACAGGGCCGCCCCCGCACGCTTCGGTCTTTCCTGCGGCCAGATCCCGGGCAAGCCCCTTTGCGTCAAGGGTGAGCACATGGGAGACAAAGCAGGAGTCGAGAACCTCTGCTCTTCGAGAGGTATGGAAATGGGAAAGATCGCTGGAGGCGAGAAGGAGGATGTCTCTCCTTCCGCGTATCAGAGCCGTAAGCGTGAGCGCTAATCTTTGTGCGGTGGGAAAATCCTGTGTTCCCATGACGACCGGAACAATCTGAAAATTTCCCAGGACGGTTTGGAGGAAGGGGAGTTGGATCTCCAGGGAATGTTCCCTGGCATGGGCCTGCCTGATCCATCGAAAATCGGCTTGTGAGTCGATGATCTTTCCTGCAAGGCGCTGGTCCACGGGAACGGACCCCAACGGCGTTTCATAGGCAGTTTGAAGGTTGACGGAGACTCCATCGAAGGCCAGATAATGGCTGGGCCCAACGAGGATGACCGTGGTAAATCCGGATCCCTCGATCTGCCGATATGCCTGGGCCGCAACTGCGCCGGAATACCTGTATCCGGCATGCGGAACTATGATGGCACGCAGGGCCCCTCCCAGCCGAACCTCGCGGGAGCCGGACAGATATTTGTCGAGATTGACCGAGAGATCATGTGCGTCTCCAGGATACCAGGTTCCGGCAATGACGGAATGGTGGATATCCGCCTCTTCCGCAGCAAGAGGAGAGGAAAGCATCGCCGCAGTGAAGAATGAAACGACGGCAAGGAAAAACACTATGGTGCCTCTTTGTTGCATGATTTGGAAAATCTCTTGCGTTATTATACAAAGATAGGATAAAAATAAAAAGGCCTCTTTTCGGCGGCCGGGATTTCGGGATCTGGATCCGGCAGGGGGATTCTACCGGGCTCTGATTCCTGAATAGTAATGAGCTTTACCGGATTCATTTGCTTGAAGGAGTGGTGGAACCAGGAGTGACGATGAGACCGAGAAAGATGATATTGTATGTGGGCTGGGCAGTTTTCGCCTTAATAGCCTTCAATTTCGGATGCCAGAGCAAGGTGGAGGCCTTGCAGAAGGCTCCCGATTTCAGCCTGAAAGACGTGAACGGAAAGGATATATCGCTTTCGCAGTTCAAGGGGCACATTGTTGTCCTTGATTTCTGGGCAACCTGGTGTCCCCCTTGCCGCATGTCCATTCCTGAACTTATTGGTTTGCAGAAGGAATTTCGGGACCAGGGCCTTGTTGTCATCGGGATCTCCCTTGATGATCCCATGGAGTCGTCGGACCTCTTTCTGAAGGCGTTCATGCAAAAATTCCAGATGAATTACACGGTGCTGCGGTATGACGAGAAGATCATAAAGGACTATTTCGGCACCGACACCCCTGCGATTCCCACCATGTTTCTCATCGACCGCGAGGGAAAGATACGGAATAAGATCGTCGGATACCGCCAAGGGTTCCTCAAGAAATCCATCGAATCACTGCTGCAATGAGAATAGACTTTCATACCCACGTTTTTCCCCCTCTTTTCAGGCAGGACCGCTCCAGATATTTCGTCGAAGAACCGGCATTCAGGACGCTCTATGACTCTCCCCGGGCAAGGATGGTCGGTGTGACGGAGCTGTTGCGTCACATGGATGAGGCCGGAATCGACAAGTCGGTTGTTTTCGGGTTTCCCTGGCAGAACGGCGGACTTGCAAGCCGGCACAATGATTATGTGCTTGAGGCGGTTCAGAGGTATCCGGATCGGCTTGCGGGGCTGTGCTGTTTTTCGCCGCTCTTGCAGGAAGCAGCCAGGGAGACTGAACGCTGCCTCGAAGCCGGGCTGGCCGGAGTGGGGGAACTGGCGGTATACGACGATGGCCTCACGGCGGCGGTGGCCGGGACGCTGGAAGAGGTGATGGGAATCGTCCGTGATTCCGGTGCCATCGCGCTCATGCACACGAATGAGCCTGTCGGTCACTGCTATCCCGGGAAAACGCCCATGACACTCGGACAAATCTTTGCGTTTGTCAAGAGGTATTCCGCAAACAGAATCGTTCTTGCTCACTGGGGCGGGGGGCTTCCTTTTTTTGCCCTCATGAAAAGGGAGGTGAAGGAGGCACTCGTCAATGTCTGGTTCGATACGGCGGCATCCCCGTATCTCTATGAGCCCCGGATGTATCGGATGGTCGGAAACATCGTCGGCTTCGGGAAGATACTCCTTGGAAGCGATTATCCTCTGCTGAGCCCCTCGAGGTATTTTCAGGAAATGGAAGAGGCAGGACTGTCGAAATACGAGCTGGACAGGGTGGCAGGGGGAAATGCTGCAGATCTATTGGGAATTGAAACATCTCGTATCTGAAGCCTATGACCAGGTCAGCGTGAGGCTCGGGGAGAAAGATGCTTCCTTCTGGGCCTTCAAGCGGCAGCTGATGCCTCCCCCTTTGCAGGGGGAGGCTTGCTTTTTCGTGGCAGGGGAAAAGAGGAGTTTGGCTCAAAAATTGAAGACCGTGTCCAGTTCCTCGTCGGGGATATCAAAAGCAGCATCATGCGGGGGAAGCTTTTCCTCGCGAATGAATTCCGGCAGACGGTCATCCGCCGCGGTAAATCCCGCCTTTGCATTGAAATCTCTTTCTATCTTGAGAACACGTTGACCGAGGGCGGTCACGTCATCTGTCGTCAGGGAGAGCCCGTACTTGGCATTGAGCATGTCCACGATTGCTGTCAGGGCATCCGGGATATCCATGACCGGGAATGCCACGAACAGGCAAAGCCCTGCGGTATCGATGGCGGCCGTAGCTATTTGGAGGCCTCTGGACAGTTCCACCTGGCCTTCGGGCTTCAATGGATCCACGCTGCCGCCAACGTTCATGATGTTGGTTGCAACCGCGTATCCCGCCGTATGATCCGCACCCATGGTCGAAGTGGCATAGGTGACTCCGATGCCCTTCACGGCGCGGGGGTCATAGGCCGGGAATGCCTGGTTTTTAACCACGGGCACCCTTCTTACCCCGAAGGTTTTGCCGACCGTCCCGGCGCCGGAACCCAGGATATGACCCATGGGGCTTCCTTTGCCGATTTCAGCAAGGAGTTCTTCTGCCCCGGCAGCATCGCCGAATGATTTCAATCCCGCCTCCATTGCCACGGCAACGGCGTTTCCCGTCTCGATAGTGTCCAGTCCAAAGTCGTCACACGCCCGGTCCATCCTGGCGATGGCATCCAGATCGTCGATCCCGCAGTTGGGCCCCCAGGCCCAGACCGTCTCGTATTCGGGCCATTTAGTCAGATAAGCCCCATTCTGATCAAGGTAAATACCTGAGCAGCGGATGATGCATCCCGCCATGCAGCCGTGAGAGGGATCCCCTTTCCGTTCCAAAGTGATCTTATTGAGGGACTCCCCACCCACCTTGTCTGCCGTATCGAAGCGGCCTGAGCTGAAGTTCCTGGTAGGCAGTGCGCCCGCTTCATTGATGATATTGATGAGGATATCCGTCCCGTAGTTGGTGAGACCCTGGCTGGTGACAGGGTGCTCTTTCAGGGCGTTGGCAAAACGCTTGGCCGCCTCCTTGAAGGCATCTTTGTCCACCAGCGGGGCTGCTTCACCTCCGGCGGGATCGATAACGATGGCCTTGAGACCCTTGGAGCCCATGACGGCGCCCAGACCACCGCGCCCCGCATGCCGTGTCGGCCTCAGTTCACGGTCCGTAAAGGCCACACTGGCGGCGGCAAGCTTCATTTCTCCGGCCTGGCCGATGGAGACAAACCCTGCCTTTTCACCGAATTCGCTCTTCAATTTATCGATCGTGTCATAGTTTCCCAGACCCTTGAGACCGCCCGCCTCGGTCAGTTCATATTTGTCTTTGCCTACATAGAGTTTGTAGAGTTTTCCCTGCGCGGCCATCCCCTCAAGGACGATGGCGGCGATACCGAGTTTGGACAGGTACGCGCCGGGCTGACCGCCGGAATTGGCCTCTTTTATGCCGCCCGTGAGGGGGCTCTTGCCGCCCACGGAAATACGTCCGGAATTGGCGCAATTGGTACCTCCCAGGAGACCCGGGGCAAAAACGAGCTTATTGTTGGGGCCTATGGGTGAGCAGAGAGGGTCCACTTCGTTGGCCACGATGGCAGAAGTGAGGCCTCTTCCCCCGAGCCCCTGGTAGACTTTGGGAATTTCTTCGCTCTTGACCGAAAGGTCCGACATATTGACCCGGATGATTTTGAACATAGCAGCCTCCTTTCGACGGTGGATAACGGCGATTCTTCCACCACTACGTTTTTGATTATCTTTTATGATGGCACAAATCAGCGAGGCTTTCAAGACGTTTTTTAACAAATATTCAATAGGTTAGGTCAATATTGACATAACCGGATTCTGACTAAATTATTGACACGCGCATGATGGAGAGAAATAATGACGGGAAATACAACGAAGTGAGGTGCCTCATGGCCGTCAAGATATTTCTCAGTTCGTCACTGAGAAAATATGCGCCGCGCTACGATCCGCTCGCGGGTATCGAGAAAACCCTGGACCGCCCCGTCCGCGTGAGAGATCTCTGCAAGGATTTGGACATACCCGCTCAAACAGTGAAAATTGTCATGATAAACGGAAAAAGGGCGGGAATGGACGCTCATGTGGCGGAAAATGACCGGGTGGCCCTTTTTCCCCCTGTTGGAGGAGGGTAAGCATGGAGTCCGAGATCAAGCAGAAGACTGTGGAAATCCGTGTGTTCGGGAGATTGCGGCGGTACCTGGATGAGAACGGACTGCCCTATACTCTGGAAAGGCAGGTTGAAGAAAACGGCAGTTCGGCCTATGAGCTGGCAGGGGAATTGGGCCTTCCCGCGGAAGAAGTGGAGGCCGTTTTTCGCAACGGGAGTGTCCAGAATATCTATGATCCGGTCCGTCCCGGAGACCGCATTGCATTCCTTCCCTATGGCACCCCCGGACCCTATAGAGCGTTCCTCGGCATATGGAAGGAAGGGCGCAAGTCTAGAGAGATAGAGGAGAGCGAGAGGAGAGACAGGTCTTCCCATGGACAAGAACAAGACCATCGCGGTGGAAAAGAGCATTGAGAACGCCGCCCGGATCGTGAAGGATCCGGCAGGACGTGAGGTAAAAGTTCTCAAGGACGAGGATGCCGAAAGGATATGCTCCCGTCACGGAGCGGCATTTCCGGAGATTTACGTCGCAGCGCTCAAACGCGGCATCATCCCGTATCGCTATTTTCGAAACCGGGAAGCCGTCACTGCGGGCATGCAGCTGAAACTCGCGCAGTCCCGGGTTGCCGTTATAGGAGCCGGCGGCCTGGGCGGAAACGTCGTTTTTCTCCTGGCGAGGTTAGGCGTCGGCTGTATCGTGGTTGTGGACGGGGATGCCTTTGACGAGACCAATCTGAACCGCCAGGCCCTGTCAAACATGAAGAACATGGGGATCAATAAGGCAATGGAAGCGGCTTCCTCAGTCGGGTCTGTGAATCCGGGTGTAGAAGTCATTGCCCGGCCGGTGCGTCTTGATTCAGAAAACGGGAAAGACATACTTTCAGGATGCAGGGTGGTTGTGGATGCCTTGGACAATGTGCCGGACCGCTTCGTCGTTGAAGAGACGGCAAAGGATTTGGGAATTCCCCTGGTCCACGGGGCGGTTGCGGGATTCGAAGGACAGGTTATGTCAATATTTCCAGGCGATCCCGGCCTGGAACTGCTTTACGGAACGGGCGGAACAACAGGGAAGCCTGAACAGCGTGCAGAAGCACTCTTTGGCGTTCCTGCGGTGGCGCCTTCTCTCATGGCGACCCTGCAAGTCATGGAAGTCCTCAAGATTCTCCTCAACAGGGGGAGGGTTCTCAGAAACAGGATGCTTCGAATCGATCTCGAGACAGTTGAATTTCACGAGATAGTCTTCAAAGAATAATATGCTCACTTGCCGGAAAGCACGCAGGAACGGGAAGACCGCTTTTGAACAGGCTGATTGCGCATTCGCAAATCAAGGTAAGGAAGTGATCTAGAGTTCGGAGTGACTAAAGTGATCTAGAGTTAGTGGAAAGCTTCGCTTTTCTCTTCAATAGAATAGAAAGAAATTCCTCAACTCTAGGCACTTTAGGCAATCTCGGTCACTCTAGTCACTTGAGCTTGCAGACTGACGCCCACTCATCCCGTCACAGGCGGGAGATTCTGAAAACAGCCGTTCGTGGGTGGGAACTAATGGGTCGGAGCTTTCCTGGAAAGATCAACGGTCGCGAATTTTGCCGGCTTTTTCACTTGAAAGATGCCGGAAGGGAGGTGAGGGTTGAAGAGGGCGTGTTTGATACGCAGAGTCAGGGTTATCTCCTGAGAGTCCTCTTTCAGGACCACCGTCCGGGCAAATTCGACCGCGTCACGTTTTTCAAAGGCCTCATAATGCTGCGTCACCCTGAGTGCAGGAAAAGAGCATTTCTCCGGTTCCCGGGTGGATGGGTTGAAATCGAGCCGCCGGACGGTGACGTCCCGTTCGTTCAGGAGGGAAATGCTCCCCTTTCCCGGAGAGACAGCCTTCTTGTATTCCGGTAACGACGGGTATCCCCTGACAAAGGCCCAAACGGCCGACGGATCAAGGGGTACGGGAAAAGACCCTTTCAGCATCCCTTTCCCTATAGGTCCCACAAAGATGCGTTTCTCGGGGAAAAAAACAAGGGTGAAGCGGTTTTGATCCAAAAGGAGGTTGGCAATGTCGGATCCCCAGGGGTGAGTTATTTCAATTTTTATCCGGAAAGGGCTTCTCTGTCCCACTATCGAAATGTTTGCCTCCTGTTCCGTCTGTCCTTGCCTTGATGTCAATGTCCCCGTTGAGAAAAGCGTTTTCACGAGATCTTCCTGGCTCATTGTCTCGTTCAGGATGGCATTCATTTCATCTGTGGTGTACGGCTGAGAAGCAGGAGCCAGCAGTTTGGGAGGGATACATCCTTGGGTCAAGAGAAGCGCGGAAAGGAAGGAAAGGAGCAGCAGGAGACGTCCGGCTGCCTGGAGCTGTCTCATTTCAGATGCTCCATGGTTTTTTCCAAGGCCCTGATCTTTTCTTTGATTTTCTCTTCGTGCGGGTGGTGCAAAGCCAAGGCTTTCTTATATCGTTCGAGACCTTCGGCGTACCTCTTCATCTTGACATATGCATCTCCGAGATGTTCATTGATGGTTGGGTCATCCGGCGTCAGCTTGGCAGCTTTAGTCAGATATTCCAGAGCCTTCTCAAATAACCCCTTTTGATAATAGACCCACCCGAGGCTGTCGACAATATAGCCGTTCTCCGGCTTGATCTTGAGGGCCTTTTGGAGCATGGCCATGGCCTCATCCAGGTTAATACCCGCCTCGGCATAGGTATAGGCGATGTAATTGAGCGCCTCAGCGTTATTCGAATCTATCTTGAGTATCTCTTTCATCTCCCGGATACAGGAAGACTTGTCACCTTTCTTGTCATAGAGCACACCCAGACGAAAGAGAAGATCAACATTTTTCGGATCACGCGCGAGCCCTTTTTTTGCGATTGAAATCGCCTCGTCGTATTTTTCCTTGGTTTCATAGATAGATGCGAGCAGGAGATAGGCTTCGGTCTTTTCAGGCGCTTTGGTGAGGATATTTTTGAGAATCTTGACGGCGGCATCATATTTTTCCTGTGTTTCCAGCAGATAGGCCATGTGCATCCGTGCATTGGTGTAGTAGGTTGAACCGGGGTCGATCAATGCGAAATGCTCTAATGCCTTGTCGGTATCGCCCTTTCTTTCATAGGCGGAGGCGAGATAGTATCTTGATTTGTAGTCGTTTGGCCATGCCTTGACGATCAGTTCAAGTTCTTCAATGGATTCGTCCAGTTTTCCTTCACGGAGATAGATCAATCCCAGAGCCTGCCTCCCGGGTTCTCCCGGCTTCGAGTGGTTCTTGATCTCCTGGGTCTGTTTTTCAGCCTCCTTTTTGCGTCCCATTTTCAGGTAAAGGTTCACGAGCCTTTCTCTGGTTATCAGATTGTCGGGATAGAAGGAAATCAGTTTCTTGTAGGTCTCCACGGCCTTCAGAGACCGGTTTGTCATTTGATAGAGGGTGCCCAAATCGAAAAGGGCAGGCTCAAGGCTCTCGTTTCGATCAAGGGCCTCCTTGTATGCCTCTTCTGCTTTGTCATACTCCTTCAATTCCAGATAGATTCGACCCCGGTAGTAATACGCGATAACCAGATCGGGGTCCTGGCTGATGAGTATGTCGAGCTGAGGCAAGGCCTCTTTGAAACGTTGTTTGCGAATCAGGATGGTGCTCAGGATGAGTCTCGCTCTCTGGTTTTGTGGCGTTACCTTCAGTATTTCCTCGTACTCTTTCAGAGAAAGTTCATCTTCTCCGGCAAGTGTATAGAGATCTGCGAGCAGAATACGATGCCGGATTTCTTTCCCGTCCAACTGCACGCATTTCTTCGCAAACAGGATGGCCTCCTGGTAGTGTTTCAATTTCTTGAGCACCAGGGCCATGGTATGATTCAGGTAGACGCTTTCGGGGTCTCTTTCGATTGCCTTTTCCAGATATCCTCGGGCGCGGTCATACTGTCGATCAGAAAGGGCCATGATAGCCATGGCAAAGTCTGCGTAGGCCTGGGATAATTCATCTGGTTCCTTCTTCGGAGCGGCGACGGCCAAAGTCTGTTTCTCTTTCGCGGACGGCGGTGCGGCCGATTTCTGGATGAGACCGGCGCATGAAGAGAGGAGCAAAGCCGAGAGGAGAAAAACGGTAATATTGCTTAATGTTTTCAATTGCATTTGTCCTTATTCTGGTTTGAAACCCGCTAGTGCCCGAATTCTATATGTAAATGGGCACTATTTCAGGAAATCGGAGTAAAGCTCTTCAAAGTCAGGGATCTGTTCCTTGAGCCATTTCTTAATATTCCTGATCATCTTTTCCTGAATCTGCCGGACCCTTTCCCGCGAGATGGCATATTTGTCTCCCAATTCCTGCAAGGTCACAGGTTTTTCGGCAAGGATGCGGTTGTCAAATATGTCCGCCTCTTTCCCGGACAGTGTTTGACGAAATTCCTGGAGTTTTTTTCTGAGCAGTCTCGTCGTTTGGGCATCCGAGAGTTGCTCCTCGGCATTGCTTGAGTCATCCGGCAAGAGGGAGCCGAATACCTCCCGGGAATCGTCGCCGACGGGAGCGGTCAGAGACAGTTCCCATCCACCCAGCCGCTGGCTCATTTCGATAATTTCTTCCTCCTTCACGTCAAGGCGTTCGGCCAGGAGCCGGGGTTCGGGCCTGAAGCCTTCCGCGATAAGCTTGTCACGTTCCTTGGCAAGGTTGAAGAAAAGCTTCCGTTGGCTTTGAGTGGTCCCGATTTTCACCAGTTTCCAGTTGTCCATAATAAATTTGAGCATATATGCCTTTATCCAGAATGAGGCATAGTACGAAAACTTGATACCACGATAGGGATCGAATTTCCTGACTGCCTGGAGCAGCCCCACGTTTCCTTCCTGGATCAGGTCCAGGAGGTTCTTGGTCCAGTAGCGATGAAAATCCATTGCAATCTTAACCACAAGCCGTAAGTTGGATGTCACCAGCCGGTAAGCGGCTTTTTCGTCGTTTTTCTCTTTAACCAGCGTAGCAAGTTCCGTTTCCTGCTCCCTGGTAAGGAGATTGAACCTTTTTACCTCCAGAAGGTATGCCTGGAGAGGATCATAAGGAATGAGAGCCTTATCTTTAGGAGGCAATCCGGGTACAAGGCTTGAAGGAACGGGGCCGGAGACAGGCGTTTTGACCAGGTCCTGATCCTCATCTTGTTTCACTGTTTGCTTGCTTTTCGGCATATTGGTTCTTTTATTCCATCCAATAAAAAAGGAGGCATAGGACCCACAGGCTCCCCTTTTGTGGAAATCTGAAGGTTGGCGTCCTGTTGCGGGTCAGGCAACGGTGATCTTCCGGTGGCGTTTTTTCCCGGCCCGCAGGATCAGTTCACCATTGTGCAGGTCCTTTGAATCTATGATCTGATCAAAGGCCTCGATCCTTTTTTCATTCAAGTAACCTCCGCCTTGGCCGATGAGCCTCCTGGCCTCGCCGCGGGTTGCACAGAGGTTGGTATCTTTGAAGAGAATGTAGGCCGGAATCCCCAGGGCCAGGGAATTTCTGTCCAGACCCAGTGTCGGTATCGATTCGGCAGATACCGATCCGCCGTCTCCGAAGAGCTCTTTTGCCGCCTTCCGGGCGTCCTCAGCGGCCTTTTCTCCATGGCAGATTCTTGTGGTCTCGTATGCCAGGACTTCCTTTGCCTCCCGCAGGTCCGCACCCTGGAGCTTCCCCAGCCTGTGTACCTCGGACATGGGCAGAAAGGTAAACAAGGCCAGAAAGCGTTCCACATCCTGATCTCCCTGGTTGATCCAGTATTGATAGTAGTCATAGGGTGATGTCAGATCGGGATTCAGCCAGACAGCCCCTTTGTGCGTCTTTCCCATCTTGGTGCCGCCTGCAGTGGTAAGAAGCGGAAAGGTAAGGGCGTGGGCAACTTCTCCTTCCAATCGCCGTATGAGATCTGCCCCGGCGAGGATATTCCCCCACTGATCGTTTCCGCCCATCTGCAATCTGCAGTCATATTCCTTGAAGAGGTGCCAGAAATCGTATGCCTGGAGCAGCATATAATTAAACTCGATAAAGTTGAGGCCGGTTTCCAGGCGGGCTTTGTAGCTCTCAGCGGCGAGCATGCGATTGACGCTGAAATGGCGGCCTATGTCGCGAAGGAATTCGATATAATTGAGGCGGGTCAGCCAGTCCGCATTATTGCGCATAAGCGCCCGGTCATGGGCAAACGACAGGAATCTGGACAGCTGTTTCTTCAAGGCCTCTCCGTTGCGATTAATTTCTTCCACGGTCATGATCGGGCGTGTTTCGGTCTTGCCGCTCGGGTCTCCCACGAGGCCGGTCCCGCCCCCGATCAGCGCTATGGGCCGATGACCTGCGTTCTGCATGTGCACGAGAGCCATAATCGGGAGCAGGCTTCCCACGTGCAGGCTGCTCGCAGTCGGATCGAACCCGATATAACACGTAGTGGGTGTCTCCAGGAGGCTCCGTAAGGAGTGGGGGTCAGTGCTTTGTTCTATGAATCCTCGCTCTTCGAGGATATCGAATACATTACCCATGCTGTTCACGCGCGGTCCTTTCGTTTTCTCAGGGGAGCTTCAGGTGGATGACCTTTCCGTGTCTGCCCAAATTGTCCATTTTTTTCCCATTAAATTCAAGGGCTATTCCGCCGGCGTTACCTATGAATAGCTCGAACCCATCCCGCGCCTTCCACTCCGGACGGCTGCCTGGTTGAAAAATGTATTCCTTTGGCGTCTCTCCGTCTACGATGATCCTTACCCACGTCTTTTCTCTCACCTCTGCCTTCAGGGTCAAGGGCTTTGTTTCAGTCGTTTCCGGTGGTTTCGGAGGTGGTAGAACCGCTGTCTGCTGAGAGGGCTTGGGTGCGTTGGTTGCCGGGATGGGTACCTTTTCCCGGGCGACCGTATCGGTTGTCTGTTCAGCGTGAGCATCCGACCCTCTGGGCGCTTCCGATGCTGCTTGTTCCGTTTCCGGCAGGGTTCCGGCCTCTTCCGCATTTTCGCTGCCGAGGGCACTTTCTTTCACGGGAGTCTCAGTCTGTTTGGGAGCGGACTGGACCGCGCTGTTGACCGGTTCCACGACGGGCAGTTGCCGGGCCGTATGCTGTTTTGACGTGTAATAATGCACCGCGAAGAACGCACATGCCGCGAGAAGGACAAGGACCAGGAAAAAAGCAGGAGTCCTTTTCCGAGAAGGAGTCAGGGATGACAGCGGTCGCGGAACCGAATTCACTCCGGGATTTCTGTCATCATACATCCGGAGCACGATTCCTTCATCCAGATTGAGGGCTTTGGCATAGGAGCGAAGAAAACCCTTTATGAAGATGGGCGCCGAGAATGCTTGCCACTCTTCTTTTTCCATCGATTCCAGGACGTGGGGCTGCAACTTTGTCATCTCTGAGAGCTGAAAATAGTCGAGCCCCTGCTCTTCCCGTGCATGCCTCAACATTTCCCCGATGGTTTTTTCGGGGATTTCTCCCATCTTGGAGATGGTTTCCCTTTGTGACGGCGCCATGTTCTTCTTCACACACTTTTTCCTGCTGGTGTCAAAACAGGACCTTAATGTAGGACTTGTCACGCAGCTCTTTTATCCAGGAAACAAACCGCTTGTTCACCTCTCCTTTGTAAAGGGTGTCATAGATTTGTTCCTTTACCTGAGACAGCGGTCTCAAACCGGCCTCCCGCTTTTCCAGAACCTTTATGATCTGAACCCCTCCATCTCTGATGATGGGTTCGCTTACGCCACCAACGGGTAAGCTATTCACCGTCTTGCTGAGTACTGTATCCAGCTGAGATGTCCTGAAAAAGCCCAAATCACCCCCATCCTGCGCTCCCGGGCCCTCTGAATACTCTTTTGCCAGGGATCCAAAATCGGCTCCCTGTTTCAGCTTGGAGAGGATTTCCTTGGCCTTTTGCAGCTCTTTTCCTTCCTCTCCCGTTGGTTCCGATTCTTCCTTTTTCAGAAAAATGGTCGCGAGGTGGACTTCTCCTGGACTGGAGAAATCCTTCTTATGTGCTTCGTAATATTCTTTGATCTTCTCATCGCGGATGATAATCTTGGATTTCACTTCGTAATTGATAAGACGCACCCGCTGCAGTTCCTTCTTGACATTCTCACGATAGCGTTCATACGTGAGCCCGCGGCTCTTGAGATGTGCCATGAGATCTTCCTGGGTCAAATCATTTTGTTTCTTTATCCGCTCAATGGCGTTATCCACGTCATCGGGGGTCACCCGAATATCGAGTTCCTTGGCTTTTTCTGCTGCAATTCTCTCGTCAATGAGCATGTCCAGGACTTTCCAGCGAGCCCGAAAATACTGCTGATCATCTGTTTTTTGCAGCTCTGACGGGTCAACACCTGCTATTTGCTTGAATTCGGTATTGAGTTCGTACAACGTGATGATATCGTTGTTGACGATGGCAACTACCCTGTCGAAGCAGTCTCTCGCCTCTGTTCCTGCAGGTCTGAAAAGCAAGAAGACCGAGACAAGGCAAACGCAAATAAGGATCTTGAAAGAGTGCATAAGTCATTGCTCCAGCATTTGAAGAATTTTGGGATTCACTTCTACCTTGAAATGCTTTCTGAGTTCCTTCACCCACCGCGCGAGAAAGGCGCTCCGTGCGTCACGGGAAAGCTCTTTCTCGATTTGCGGGGTTGCCTCGGGTAGAGGTCGTACCCCGGCAGGTCGGGTTTCCACGACCTGAAAGATATGGTATCCGTAAGGGGAATGTACGACCTTCGAGAACTGCCCGAGTTTCAGGGAAAACAGGGCCCGATCCATGGTCGTTTCAAGCTCCCCTTTTTCCACCCACCCAACCAGTCCTCCGTTTTCCGCTTCAGGCGCAACCGAAGTCTCCCGTGCCACTGTTCCGAAATCCTCGCCCTGCTGTATCCGCTTCAACACTTTCTTCGCTTTCTCCAGATCGTTGGTCACAATCTGCCTGAATCTAACCTGCCTCTTGGTGCGAAACGTGTCGGAATGACTCTCGTAGTAGTGCAAAATGGCCGTATGGTCCGGCGGGGGCAGCTTGGAAGTCACTTCGTCCATGATTTTTTCCTGAAGGAGCCGCTTCCGGAGTTGCTCCTTCCATTGATCAAAATCAACGTAACCCCTTAAGAGGGCCTCCTTGAACCCCTCATCGGTAAAGTCCTTGCGGATCGTTTTGATTGCAATATCAAGGGCTGCGTCTGAAATCCTGATATGGTGTTTTTTTCCGTATTCCAGAATGAGGTAATGGTCGACAATTTGATTCAGTACCTCTTTCCTGATGGATTCCTCGCCTCGTGCCGATTCCGGGAGATCGGAAAAAAGATCATTAAAATCCCTCTTTACCTGATCCAGATCGACCCGGGTGGAGCCAACGGTTATAACGGTCTTTGTCTCGCCGTTGCTCGCCGTGCTGCACGCCTGAAGAGCAAACAGGAGAAAAAACATCACAAACGCCGCGCCGTACCCCTGATACCGGAAGAAGGAGGAACGCACACGGCCACGCATCTTCGTGGTGAGCAGAAGGGGCCGGGACGTCCGGCGAAAAAACTTCATTTCTTTGCTCTATGCTCTTACAGTGTCAATCATCCGAAATATTCAAAACAGTGCCCATTTACAAATAATCCGCTGATCGGCGAGAAATTCCGAAAAAAGGGCATTCACGGACTGCCCAAAATAAGAAAATTAACAGTTGGGATACAAATTGCAAGCTATTTTTTATTCCGAACTGCCTCCCGGAACGGGCAGGTCTTCTATGGTGGATCTAATTCTACCCAGGTCATCGGGAAGGTGGAGTGGCCCTGTCATGATCTTCACGGCGTTCTGATTGAGAAATTGAACCTTTCCGGGCCTTCTTTCAGCAAGCCGTATCCATTTTTCCGGCTCCATCGGGGCGGTCGGAGCGTAGGTGAGGGTGATGCCGCGGGGGCCCACATCAAGCCTCAGAATGCCGGCCCGCTTCAGGAGGAGGCGCAGAGACATGAGGCTCAGAAGGTTCCGGACCTCCCTCGGAGGCTGGCCGAATCGGTCTCTGATTTCCTCTTCCATTTCAGCGAGCTGTGAGGGGTCTTTGAGAATAGAAAGCCTGCGATACAAGTTGAGCCGCACATCGGTATCCACCACGTAATCACTGGGAAGGAACGCTGAGAGGTCCATGTTGATTTCGGGGTCGATATCATCCTGCAGGTGCTCGCCCTTCAGTTCGGCAATTGCACGTTCAATGAGTTTTACGTAGAGTTCATATCCGAGGGCTGAGATATGCCCTGCCTGGGCATACCCGAGAATATTTCCTCCTCCTCTGATCTTGAGATCGTGCATCGCGAGATGAATTCCCGCCCCCAACTGGCTGAAATCCATCAGTGCCTTCAGCCTTTTTTCCGCATCCCTGCTGAGATGGGAGCCCTCCGAAAGGAGGAGGTAGGCGTAGGCTTTCT
>CAZEGG010000027.1:0-19029 GCA_964511755.1 uncultured Desulfobacteraceae bacterium
ATTTTCAACCGAATCAATGTGCTGGATCCCCGCAATATTTGCCACATACTTGATGTTCCCCAGCTTGGCCGCTTCCTTCACGGCCGTTTCCACCTCGTCGTCGGAGCAGAGATCGGTTTTGAGGAAAATCATCTGCCCTCCCATGTCACGGGCCATTTTTTGGGTCGCCTTTCCTCCTTTTTCATCGATGTCCAGACCCACGGTCATGAGACCATTTGCCCCGGCGGCCACGGCCGTGGCCCTTCCGATGCCACCGGATGCTCCCGTGACGATGCACACATTCCCGGGATTGAAATGATTGTCCTGCAAGAACAGGATTTCCTCTTTCTTGATTTCGGGCTCATTAATATCCATCTTCTCCTCCGTTGTTCAATCCTCTCGGGTTTTACACAGGATTCGCCGGATTTTCTGTGTGTTAACCATTCAAGAAAGTCCTAGTCGCCTCATTCCTTGAGTCGTCTTTTTGAAACATGATTGTATGGTGGTGGTTGGCTCCGCCCACCTCGAAACTTCGCGCGTCAGGGATCTCGCGGAGCATCCTTTCCAGCGCCTCTTCCGGCAGCAGGATATCGTTCGCTGCCTGGGGCACAACGCCTTTTTGCGTCAGGGTGACCAGATAACAAGATGAGACTCTCAGATTGAATGAAACGGAACAGCCAACGTGCTCCAGAGGGAGCAAATTCTGGGCCAGATGTTCTGCTGTGTGCAACGCTGACCTCCCAGGGCTCCATTCTCCTTGAATAGCAAGGACTTTCGCGCTGCACGCGGGCAGGTGGTCCAACTATTTGATTGCAATCACCGCCGAAAAGGGGTAGAAATTGTGTATCAAAGATTCTACATGTAGAACACTTGCTACAGGAGCACAGGGAATTGGATCGAAAAAGACAGGAAACGCCGCCAAGACACAGAGACGATCCAGAGCGCCCCATTGGGCAGGTGCGAGACCCCAAGGCCTCCGAGGAGCAACTGGAAATGTTCCGGAGGATCTTTGATAGCATCTACAACGGGTGCATTGTCACCGATGCAGACGGCTACGTCACCCATTTCAACAAGCCCTACGGGCGGTTCCTGGGCCTGGAACCTTCCGTGCAGATAGGGAAACACGCCACAGAGGTTATCGAAAACACGAGAATGCATATCGTGGCCAAGACCGGGAAGGCTGAATTCAACCAGTCGCACCGCATCAAAGGTCAGGATATGGTGGTGCAGCGCATTCCCATCAAGAAAAACGGCAAGGTAGTAGCCGTATTCGGACAGGTCATGTTCAAGGACGTAAAGGATGTGAGAAAACTTGCCGAAGAACTCTCGCTTCTGGAATCAAAGGTTGAACTTTATGAAAAAGAGCTCCTGTCTCTCCGCTCCACACGGTACACACTCAACAGCATCATGGCCCGGAGCAACATCATGATGGCTTTGAAAAATGAGGCGCTCAAAGCCGCAGCCACCCAGTACCCCGTCCTTATTTCCGGGGAGAGCGGCACCGGGAAAGAACTCTTCGCCCAGGCCATTCACCATGCCAGCCCCCGTAAAGTATATCCCTTCGTCCGCATCAACTGCTCCGCCATCCCAAAAGATCTCCTGGAATCGGAGCTCTTCGGGTATGATAAGGGGGCCTTCACCGGTGCAAAGGCCGCAGGCAAGCCGGGGAAGTTCGAACTGGCCCACCGGGGAACGATTTTTCTCGATGAGATCGGGGACCTCCCTCTTCAAATGCAGCCGAAGCTCCTGCGGGTCCTGGAAGAAAAAGAATTTGAGCGGGTCGGTGGAACCACCATCATCCGGTCCGATTTCAGGCTCATATCGGCCACAAACCAGAACCTGGAAGCCATGCTGGCTGACCGCCGCTTCAGGAAGGATCTCTTTTACCGTCTGAACGTGATACCTCTTCACATTCCGCCCCTGCGGGAACGAAAGGAGGACATCCTTCCCCTCTGCCAACACATGCTCAATGAGATGACCACCGAGGCCGCCATGCCCGAGATCGGAATGGACAAAGAAGCCGAAACCGCTCTCCTTAACCATCACTGGCCGGGAAACGTCAGGGAACTCATGAATGTCCTGGAGAGGGTCCTTTCGTCCCTGGAAGGGGATACTATCAGTCTACTGGACCTCCCGTTCTATTTGCATGGAGGAAGCAAGAAGGGAGTTCCGAACCACGGCAACCTGAGAGCTGTTCAGTCGGGCGCGGAAAAGGACGCCATTGGCCATGCCCTCCGGGCCGCTCGCTACAACAAGGCAAAGGCCGCCAGGATGCTGGGCATTCACCGGACACTCCTCTACAAGAAGATGAAAAGATACGGCCTCCCGATCAACCCTGACCTGTAGTTATTCTGCTACAGGCCCTATGTTATCGCCCTTTAAGGGCCTTTTTGGCCTCCTCGCTGCTCTCAAAAATGTGCGGGGCCACATCCCGCTTTTTGAGCGCATCTCCCAGTTTCATCCTCAAGAAGGTGCTGGTGGTGTAGCGGGTAACCCCTGTATAAAGCTGTTCAACAAGGCCTTTCACCATGTCGGTGTATTCATCCAGCACGTCGGGAAAAATGGTAAAATTGTCATAGTTTACAATAGTGTAGACTCTCTTCCCGAGAGGCTGGAGTATGCGTTCCACCGCGGCCTTGATATCTTGAACATCTTGACGGGTCTTGACCGAAAAACCCTCAAAATTAACAAAAAAGAGGTTTTCCTCCGGCTGGTAGATAAGGCGTTCCTCAAGGGAAAGGCTAAGGAGGTCATCCTTCAACCCCATTGGATCAGTTTGAAATATCCTTTCATCCATTAGGCGTGGGTCGGTATGCATGACGGGAGTGAATTCCATATGTTCCAGGATATCCTTTTCCAGGTCCACACCGGGGGCAATCTCCACGATCTCCATGCCGACGTTGGTGAGCTGAAACACACACCTTTCCGTAATATACAGCACCGGCTGTTTCTTCATGGCAGCATATTTTCCGCTGAAGGTAACCTGTTCCACCTGCTCCAGAAACTTCTTGACTTTCCCCTCCTGATCGACGTGGAGTTTGCCGTCCTTTACCGAGATCTTCAATCCTCCTGCCGTGAAGGTCCCCACAAAGACGACCTTTTTCGCGTTCTGGCTGATGTTGATGAACCCGCCGGCTCCCGCCAGCTTGGGCCCGAATTTGCTGACATTGAGGTTCCCCTCTTTGTCAGCCTGGGCCAGGCCGAGAAAGGCCATGTCCAGACCGCCACCATCGTAGAAATCAAACTGTGCGGGCTGGTCTATGACAGCCTCCGTGTTGGTTGCCGCTCCGAAATTCAGTCCCCCGGCAGGCAACCCTCCGATCACGCCTGGCTCGGCGGTCAGGGTGATATAATCGAGGATCTTCTCTTCGTTGGCTATGGAGGAAATTCCTTCAGGCATCCCGATCCCCAGGTTTACAACACTGTTTGGCTTCAATTCAAAGGCCGCTCTTCTGGCGATAATCTTCCTCGGCCCCATTTCCATGGACTCGATGGATTGCATGGGCACCTTGATCTCACTGCTGAAAGCGGGGTTGTATGCATCTACAAAGGTCTGACAGTGGTTTTCAGGCCGGGATACAACCACACAGTCCACCATGACACCCGGAATCTTCACCTGCCTTGCATTCAAAGTGCGGCGATCGGCGATCCGCTCCACCTGGACAATCACAAAACCACCCGAATTCCTGGCCGCGGTGGCAATGGCCAGGGATTCAAGGATCAGGGCCTCCTTTTCCATCGTGATATTACCATCGGTGTCGGCAGTCGTTCCCCGAATAATGGCCACATTGATGGGCAGGGTCTTGTATGCCAGATATTCATGTTCGTCAAAGGTAACGAGTTCCACAATATCTTCTATGGTGATATCGTTGATCTTCCCGCCACCATTTCGGGGATCGACAAAGGTCCCTATCCCTACCCTAGTAATAGTCCTCGGCCTGTGGGCCGCAATATCGCGGTAGAGGTGTGCAATTACTCCTTGGGGCAGGTTGTAGGCCTCAATTTTGTTTTCCATGGCCAATTTCTGCAGTCTCGGCACCAGCCCCCAGTGCCCGCCGATGACCTTTTTGAGCAGACCCTCGTGCCCGAGGCGGTTCAGTCCTCTTGCCTGCCCGTCTCCCTGCCCGGCGGCATATATCAGCGTGAGATCCCTGGGCCTCCCTGTTTCCACAAAATACTCTTCCAGTTTGATGGCAATCTCCTCTGCAAACCCAATGCCTACAAACCCACCTGTAGCCACGGTGTCTCCGTCACGGATCACTCGGACCGCCTCTTCAGCTGAAACAATTTTTCCCTTTCTAACCCTAGCCAAAGGCATTTGTGAAAGCAACGGGTGGCCGCTTTTTCCGCTCATATCTCCCATACTCACTGCATCTTGTTTGGTCATCATCATACCTCCCTTGTTCTTCAGGGTCTTACGGGCCTTTAGGCATCTTCATTGCCTCCGGCTGAAAAAACCCTTTGCAAAAGCGATACCGAAATCGCAAGCAGACATTAGATGCGGTGAACATCGGGGCAACAATCAGAGGTCGAGTAATGGGACAATTGCGATGGCCCTTGCATTTATTGCTCAACTGGGTTAGCTTACACCTGACAGGTGATTCATCAATGAGGTTTCATGATGGCCATTCCGGGCAAAAAAAAATCACGAGCAGGACGATCATTGACCGCTAAGGGTGCGGCGACCCGGGCTGAAATCCTGGAGACGGCCCACGAAGTTTTCAAAGAAGGGGGCTACTATGGCTCGTCCATATCTGAAATTACTCGACGCTGCGGTGTCTCCATGGCCACCTTCTATCAGTATTTCAGAAATAAAGAAGAAGTCTTTCTGGAACTTAACGAGGTTATCATATCTCATTTCACGGTCCAAGTCGAATCCTTATCTGAAGAAGGGCTCGGGTTTGAGGATCGGCTTCGCAATAGCATCCAACTCCTTTTTAGTCACACCCAAAACAACTTTGCCTTCCACCGTATCCTGGGAGAAGCTGAGCTTACCGATCAGGTGACCGTTGCCTATTATGAATCCATTGCCGGCCTGTACCGTGAGACGCTCAGCCGCGAGATGCGATCGGGAAATATGAGAGCTCTGGATCCCAATGTTGTGGCTTATGGACTTTTAGGCATATGCTATTTCAATTCACTTGAGTGGGGCGCAAATGAAACATTTTCGTCTCAGGAGATGACTGACCTGATCATGGATCTGCTCATGAAGGGCATTAACGGCCCGAGTCCTTGGAAAAGGCCTCCCGGTTGGGACCTCTTTTCCATGCCTGAACCAATACCTCTCGAATCTGAAAGCTTTACGCCCCTCACCAAAGGGGAAAAAACGAGACGATCTATTTTTCGTGCCGCCGAGAAGGTCTTTGGCCAGTACGGCTTCCATAGGGGAAGTATTGCTGATATAACCCGCGAAGCGGGGGTGGCTCAGGGCACTTTCTACATCCATTTTGCAAGCAAGAGCGACCTTATCGAGGGATTTGTCAGGTACATAAACCACGAAATGCGTCGTGAATTACAGCGGGTAGCGGGAAACACAGCGGATCGAAGGGATGCAGAGCGTGTAGGCGTTCTGACCTTCTTTGAATTTCTCCTCAAGCACAAGCAGATCTATCGCGTGGTTCCGGAATGCGAGATGATCAGACGGGAAGTCGCCCTTTGGTATTATCAAAGCATGGCAAAAGGATATATTCGAGGACTAGAGCAGGGCATGGAAAAAGAAGAAATCAGGGGCTTTCCCCCTGCTTTCCTGGCAAGGTCTCTCATGGGTCTCGTCCATTTCGTGGGGCTCAAATGGGTCATTTGGAATGCCGATCCACACCCAGTAATACCAAACCGATTGCGTAAAGATCTCATTGAGTTCTTCCTCTACGGTCTCAAGGTACCCTGAAGAATTTTCATTTTTTTGTTGACAGTTTTTTTGGGCTTTTTTATATTTCTGATATGTGATTCATATTTCACTTAGCCAGTTTCTGTGAAAGGCTTTGTCCCGAGTCATGGTTGATCTCCACGATAAGGTGGTTATTGTCACCGGTGCCAGTTCAGGCATAGGGGCCGCATTGGCCAAGACCTTTTCCCGGCATGGAAGCATGGTTATGCTGGTCGCCAGGAGATTGGATCGGCTCAAGGAAGTGGCAAGCGCCTGCCCCGGCGATACCCTGACCCTTTCTGCCGACCTTGTGAAAGACAACGACCGCAAGGCCGTAGTCAAAACCGCCGTGGACCACTGGGGGAAGATAGACGTCCTGGTGAATAATGCGGGGATAGGAATCTATGGTGATTTCATGTCCACGACCGAAGCGGAGTGGCGAAAAATCTTCGAGATCAATCTTCTTTCGGCGGTATTTCTTACGCAGACTGTCCTTCCTGTAATGATGTCCCGAGGAAAGGGGCTCATCATCAATATTGCCTCAATTGGGGCGCTCATCGCCCATTCAGATAAAGTGACTCCTTATGTGGCAAGCAAACATGCCATTCTGGGATTCTCCCGTGGCCTTGAAAAGGACTTGGCTGAGACTGATATTCGCGTCATAGCGGTTTGTCCCCACCTCACGGCTACGGAATTCTTTGGAGCTTCCCCAGGGGCCGAAGAGATGGCCCCGGTCATCAAAAAATACCGTGATTTTATGGATACCCCTGAAACAGTGGCCCAGGGAATTCTGGAGCACCTGGACTCGGATCGGCTGGTGGTATTCCCTACCAGCAAGCCTGCCAGGGCGTATGAGAAGCAGAGGGATATCTGACCTGAGTCCAGCAAAGACCTGCCGATAGGAGACGGAGCGCGTTGAAAACCCGGAAAACCGAGACAGCGCTTGTGGTTGGTGCAGGATCAGGAATGGGAAAGGCCGTTGCCGAATCCCTTTGCACCCGGGGTATCCACGTCTTTATTGCCGACCTGGATCGCAAAGCCGCCGAAAAAACTGCAGGAGCCCTTGAGGATAGGGGAGGCAGGGCCGATGCATGCCAGGTTGACGTGTCCAAAAGCGAATCCGTGATGACCCTGTTTGAGGACCTTACTGCCCGGACGGAACGGCTCGATCTCATGGTCCACACGGCGGGCATTCTGGGCCGGACAACTTTCATAGAAGATATGAAAGATGATGAATGGCACAGGATGATAGCCGTGAACCTCGATGGCATGTTTTACTGCTGTCGCGAGACGGTTCGCTGGATGAAGGAATACCAGAGCGGCCGCATTATTCTTTTCAGCTCAGTGGCCTCGCTCACTCCGACCCCCGGTGCTCTCCACTACAGCACCGCCAAGGGGGGAGTAAACATGCTCGGCAAGACCCTTGCTCAGGAAGTTGCCAAGTACAATATCCGGGTCAATATCATTGCGCCTGGCTATATAGAAACCCCAATGCTGGATAGCCTGCCTGGCGGCTTTTCAGAATACGTTTTGAAGAAAACACCTTTGCGCCGCATGGGACAGGCAAAAGAGATCGCCGCGCTGGTGTCCTTTCTTGCGACGCCGGAAGCGGACTTTTTTACCGGACAGGTTTTCAGCCCGAATGGCGGCTTTGTCATCTGAGAATAAGGAGAAGAAAATCCAGTGGGAGAAAAATATGAGCACCTTCTTGTGGAGGATCCGGGCGATATCTGCAGGGTGGTTATTAACCGACCTCATGACCGAAATTCCCTGAATTCTGAAATCATGGAGGAATTGACCGATTTGATTGTTCGCAGGGAAAGGGCAGAAACAAGGGCTATGATCTTCACCGGTGCGGGAAAGACCTACTTTATCGGAGGCGCTGACGGCATAGAGATGATGCAGTGCGATACCGACAGTGCAAAGGGTTTTTCACAGCGTATTCAAGGGCTGTTCAACCGAATGGAGGCAAGCCCGCTCATCCTGGTGGCGGCTATCAACGGTCTGTGTTTCGGTGGCGGCTTTGAGTTTGCCATGGCCTGTGATCTCCGGATTGCCAGTACTGAGGCTCGAATCGGTCTTCCCGAGGTAAAAGTGGGGCTCATCCCCGGTGGAGGGGGAACCCAGCGTCTCCCCAGACTGGTGGGCGAAGGCACGGCCATTGAGATGATTTTGAGCGGACGACTCTACAAAGGTCGGGATGCGGCCGACATGGGTCTTGTCCACCGGGTGGTAGAACAGAAGAATGTCTTGGAGGCAGCGGATCAGGCCCTGGAGTCAATTCTCCGTCAACCGCAGTATGCGATATCCCTTGCAAAACATGCAGTTCATGCATCCAGAGAGCCACTGGAATCAGGCCTGAAAGTGGAAAAGGAGCAGTTCGCACGCTGTTTTGAGCATCATTTCTTCGCCGACCTCATGCGTCGGCAAATCAGGGAAGGGGTGCTCCGGACAACGGCAGACAAATCGCGTTTGATAGGAGAAAACCAGGGATGAAGGCATTGGGTATTGCAGGCAGCCTGAGGCCGAAGAGCAACTCTCTGGAATATGTCAAGACGGCACTGGATGTGCTTGAACACTCCGGAATTCAAACTGAATTGATTTCGCTCCGGGGCAAAAAAATTGAGCCGTGCAATGGCTGTTACCATTGCGTCAAAAAGGGCTATTGTACCATCGAAGGGGATGACTTTGATGGAATACTGGAGAAGATGCGGGAGGCTGAGGGCATCATCCTCGGTTCCCCCGTCTACCTCTCGTCGGTCGTGCCTCAGATGATGGCGCTTCTGGCCCGGGCAACATTCATCGCCTACTGGAATGACAAGTTCTTCACTGGCAAGGTGGGCGGACCGGTGGTCGTGGCCCGCCGGGCCGGGCACAACATAGCCTTTTCACAACTCCTGCTCTGGTTCTTTTTGAACGGCATTACCGTTCCGGGATCCACGTACTGGAATGTCGGTGTCGCAGGCACCGGAGGCGCCACGGACGCAGAGAATGATGAGGAAGGAATGGCCACGGTGACCAACTTTGCAAACAATATGGCCCAACTGATGAAAAAGCTCTTTTCAGGATAGGCCCGATGTGGGTCTTGTGAAATGACACGGCAGTTTGATCACTGTTTGCGAAATGGTTTAATGAAGGAGTGAAAGGTAATGATTCCTGGCATTGGCTCCTGGTTGACAAAGAGGGAGTTGCTCTCGCCTGACAAAGAAGCGATTGTGGACGGAAGAAGACGTCTGACCTATTTCCAACTCAACAGACGGGTCAACCGGCTCTCAAATGCCTTGAGCAGCCTGGGTCTGAAAAGGGGGGACCGCGTAAGCATCCTCTCTCACAACTGTATTGAATTTGTAGAAGTGATCATGGCCGCGGCCAAGCTGGGGCTCCTTCTGGTTCCCCTCAATTGGCGCCTCACACCGGTTGAACTTGCTTACAACATCAATGACAGCGGGTCGGAGTCCCTGTTTTTCGATCCTCATCTTGGGGAACTGGCACAAGGTGTCCTGGACAAGGCTCCGTTCAGGAGGCAGATTGTCTTTGGATCGGAGGAAACGATCGGCTCGAGGGCCTATGAACCTTTGCTGGCAGAGGCCTCTGATGAGGAGCCCTTTCTGCAGGAGTCCCCGGACCTGGATACTCCCCACATCATCATGTACACTGCCGGGACTACCGGCCGGCCCAAAGGAGCTGTCCTCACCCAGGGGGCAAGCTTCTGGAA
This sequence comes from uncultured Desulfobacteraceae bacterium, assembly GCA_964511755.1. Lineage (GTDB taxonomy): Bacteria > Desulfobacterota > DSM-4660 > Desulfatiglandales > Desulfatiglandaceae > B46-G9. The sequence goes on from CAZEGG010000027.1 coordinate 9,561, forward strand.
TGCCGCAAACCTGACACTTGCCGGAGACTTCACTTCCCATGACCGCGACCTGGCGGTCTTGCCCATGTTTCATATCGGTGGCATCGGTCTTTTTACCCTTCCCATGCTCTACGTGGGAGGCACGGTCATCATCCAGCGGGCCTTTGATCCCCTTGAGACCATCAACCTGCTCAAGAATGAAAAGATAACCCTTTTCTTCGGCGTGCCTGCTGTTTTCCTGTTTCTGATCCAGCAGGATGATTTTGATGCAAAGGCCTTTGATCGTGTCCGCCTTATTATGAGCGGGGGTGCATCACTCCCGTTGAGCTTGATCAGGCAGTACCATGAGGCCGGCGTTGTCCTCCAGCAGGGATTCGGCATGAGTGAGGCGGCACCGAGTATCGCCACGCTGAGCAAGGAACTAGCCATCAAGAAGGCCGGGTCCATCGGCCAGCCCGTTTTTCACCTGGATGCCCGCATCGTTGATGATGATATGCAGGACATCTCCGTCAATGAAGTGGGAGAACTGGTCATCCGGGGTCCGAACGTGATGCAGGGATATTGGAAGAAACCCGAAGCGACTGAAGAGGCCTTCAGGGGTGGCTGGTTCCACACTGGAGACCTGGCTCGAATGGACAAGGACGGCGCCCTCTATATCGTGGACCGCAAGAAGGACATGTTCATCTCGGGGGGCGAGAATGTCTACCCGGCGGAGGTGGAAAACGCCATCTTCGAATTGCCCCAGGTCGCCGAGGCAGCCGTGATAGGAATCAAGGACGAGAAATGGGGCGAAGTGGGGCGGGCCGTCTTGGTCCTGAAGCCCGACGCACAGCTGTCCCGAGAAGAAGTCCTGGACTTTCTGGGAAAACGGTTAGCGAAATTCAAGGTCCCGAAGCAAATGGTTTTTGCTGAGAAACTGCCGCGAAATGCCGCCGGCAAGGTGTTAAAAAACCAGCTCCGCGAGAAAGGCGCTTAGACATGGAGACGGAGATGAACGCTGCAGATCCAGTTCTCGAGGCGCAGCAGTGACGCGGCGGGAATCCACGCTGGTCCGAAGACCGGATACAGGTGCCAGTGTGTTTCATTGAATAACGGGCAACCCAAAACAAAGAGGAGGTAGGGGAATGAAAATCAGGCAGGTGTGTTTCGTTGTTGTGTTGAGCCTCTTGAGTCTGGCCTTCACAGTAGCTCCGGGTATGGCGGCCCCGCCGATCAAAATCGGCATCATCGAAGGGCTGAGCGGCCCTCTGGAGGTCTACGGCAAGCAGGAAGTCACGGGATTCAAAATGGGATTGGAATACTTCACAAACGGCACCAACAAAATCATGGGAAGAGATGTAAAACTGATCATCGAGGACACACAGCTCAAGCCGGCAAGGGCAAAAATGCTCCTCACTAAACTCTACAGCGACGATAAGGTGGATCTTGCGGTGGGTCCTACCAGCAGCGGCGTGGCCCTGGCCTGCCTTCCGGTGGCCCAGCAGTTCAAGAAGGTTCTCATCGTCGAACCTGCGGTAGCTGACGCCATAACGGGCTCCCACTGGAATCGCTACATCTTTCGGACGGGCAGAAATTCAAGTCAAGACGCCATATCAAACGCTGCCGCCGTTGCCAAGCCCGGGGTAAGCATCGCCACCATTGCCCAGGATTATGCGTTCGGCCGAGACGGGGTAGCGGCTTACAAAGAGGCCGCTGAAAAACTGGGCGCAAAGATCGTCGACGAGGAGTACACCGATATCAAGGCCACAGATTTCACTGCACCGGTCCAGCGGATTATCGAGGCCCTGAAGGACAAGCCGGAGCCCAAGTACGTGTTCGTTATCTGGGCCGGAAAAGGCGGACCCATCACGCAGATGCTGGCAAGCGGTCTGGATAAATTCGGTATCAAGATCACCAGCGGCGGAAACGTCATCCCGGCACTCAAAGCGATGAAACCCCTTAAGGGGATGATCGGAGCCACGTACTACTACTATCAGAATCCCGACAACCCGGTAAACGACTGGTTCGTCAAGGAACACTTTAAACGGTTCAATTCTCCCCCTGACTTCTTCACCTGCGGCGGTTTTGCAGCGGCCAGCGCCGTGGTAAAGGCCATCACCAAGGCGAAGGGAACGGACACCGAAAAACTCATCTGTTCCATGGAAGGCATGGTTTTCATGACACCCAAAGGGACGATGATTTTCCGGAGAGAGGACCATCAGGCGCTTCAGTCCATGTTTGCGTTCAAGCTGGAGGTAAAACCCAATGTAGACTGGGCGGTCCCAGTGCTGTTGCGGGAGATGTCACCTGCGGAGACAGCGCCTCCCATTCAAAACAAGAGGGTTCTATGCCCCTGAGGAACTCGGATCCCATCATCGAGACGAAGGATCTGACCATCCGCTTCGGCGGGCACGTGGCTGTTGATCATGTGAACCTGCGGGTGGAGCCTTTTACCTTCAAGTCCATTATCGGCCCCAATGGAGCTGGGAAGACGACCCTCTTCAATCTGCTGACCGGTCAATACCGGGCCAGTGAGGGAAGCATCCTGTTCAGGGGACAGGACATCAGCTCCATGGGGCCTGCCATGCGGGCCCGTCTGGGCATGGGAAGATCGTTCCAGCTGACCAACATCTTCCCCAACCTGACGGTCCTGGAAAACGTACGCGTTGCCGTCCAGTCACGCGAAGGCTTCGGCCTCAATTTCTGGAGGCACTATCTCCACTTTAAAGAGCCGGAGGACGAAGCCTATGCCATCCTCCAGGAACTCCTCCTGGACGAAAAATGGGCGGTTCCGAGCCGAGAATTGACCCACGGAGAACAGCGCAAGCTGGAAATCGCGATTCTCCTCGCCCTTCAGCCGTCGGTCCTCTTTTTGGATGAACCGACGGCAGGGATGGCGCAGGAAGAAGTCCCCGCCGTTCTGGAAGTCCTGCAGCAAATCAGGTCCACCGGACAACGCACCATGTTGCTGGTGGAACATAAGATGGACATGATCATGACGCTCTCGGACCAAATAGCGGTTCTTCAGGAGGGAAGGCTTATCGCAGATGGAGATCCTGAGGCCGTCAGCAGGAATGAAGCGGTCCGAGAGGCCTATCTCGGGGGAGGTTCCAGCCGTGAATGAAGCCATATTAGAAGCGGAAGGGGTCCATACGTTCATCGGCCAGCACCATGTCCTGCAAGGGGTCTCTTTTCAGAGTATGCCCGAGGCCGTAACGGTCCTCATCGGCCGTAACGGCGCGGGAAAAAGCACAACGCTCAGGACCATCATGAGTCTTCTTCCGCCCTCGGAAGGCAGAATCATGTTCAAAGGAGAGGAAATACACCGAAAAAAACCGTACGAAATCGCGAGACTGGGGATCGGATTCGTCCCCGAAGACATGGGCATCTTTACACAGCTCACCGTGGAAGAGAACATGCGGGTGGCTATGCTGAGCGAGGATCAGGAGACGGCGAGGAGACTGGAGAAGATCCTGGAGATGTTTACGGATATCAAGAAGTTCTGGCATGCCAAGGCGGGGCATCTGAGCGGCGGGCAGAAACAGATGCTTGCCATTGCCAGGGCCATCGTTAATGACACAGCCCTCCTCCTGATCGATGAGCCGTCCAAGGGGCTCGCCCCCATCGTGGTGGACTCCCTCATAGAGTCAATCAAGCGGATCAAGGAAAGCAGTGTGGTGGTCCTGGTGGAGCAGAATTTTTACATGGCGAGTACGGTGGGAGACCACTTTCACATCCTGGACGACGGGGTGGTGGTCCGAAGCGGTATCATGGAGGATCTGATTCGTGACGAGGGGTTGAAGAGCCGATATCTCGGTATCTCCAGGTCCGACGGTTCAGGCCCTGAGAAGGAGGACCATTTTCGATGACGGCAGGAGCAATGAACCGATGGGCGGCCCCCATTGCCGCAGCAGGGACGGTGGCCCTTTTTCTCCTCCCGCTCGCCGGGATCCCGGTCAAGATCTACCTGACTCTCACCATCGCCGGATTTGCCATGGGAATGCTCATATTCCTTGTGGCTTCCGGCCTGAGCATCATATTCGGGCTCATGGATGTGCTCAATTTCGCACACGGCGCTCTGTTCGCATGGGGGGCCTATGTGGGTTTCAGCGTGTTCAAGCTCTCGACCCGATGGGTGCAGGCGAACTCTCTCCTCCTGAATGCGGCCGTCTTTCTCACGGCAGCCTTCTCCGCCGTCATCGCGGTGGCCCTCCTCGGGATTCTCATGGAAAGGTTCGTCGTACGCCGTGTCTATGGGTCGCACCTGTTCCAGATCCTTATCACCTTCGGCGCAACTATCGTCTTGGTTGAGCTTATACGCGTCTTTTGGGGTCCCAACGACGAGGTGATCATACAACCGCTGACATTCCGGGGCAACTGGGACGTCCTGGGCGTCATCGTGGAACGATATCGCGTCATTTGCATTGTGATGGGGCTGGTGGTGTATGGCGTGATTCAGCTGGTGCTCAAAAGGACAAAATTGGGAATGATCGTGCGGGCGGGGGTGGAGAACCGGGGAATGGTCCAGGCCATGGGACACAATATCTTCATGCTTTTCACCGCCGTGTTTGCCTTTGGAGCAGGTCTGGCGGCGCTTGGGGGAGTGGCCATGTCCGTCTTTGACCGCCAGGTCTACCCGGACATGGGCGGCACGTACCTCCTCTTCGCGTTCATTGTGGTGATCATCGGGGGACTCGGAAGTATCACGGGATCTCTGGTGGGGGCACTCATTGTCGGGCTCGCATACAACTACGTCGCATATCTGGTTCCCTGGGCCGCTGCAGCCGCCAATGTCCTCATCATGATCATTATCCTTCTCATCAGGCCGACCGGACTGTTTCCGGCCGGAAAGTAGCGGGTGTCACCTATGGCGAAACCGACCCCGGTTATGATATTCCGTACGCAAGAAAAAAAGCGGCGCTATAGGAGCGGATCGCTCCTCCTCAAGGCAGGCGTTCTGGGCCTTTTTCTCCTGGTGCCCTTTCTCTCTTCTTCGTTCCAAATCCTGGATCTCGCCATGAACATCATCATCTTTTCGGTGCTTGTGGCAAGCTTCGACATCCTCCTTGGATACACCGGGATTCTGTCTTTTGCTCACGGCCTCTTTTTCGGAATCGGAGCCTACTCCGTTGCCATGCTCATGGGAAAATACGGAAGCCCCACTTTCGCCATGCTGATTGCGGGGATCATTCTGGCCGTGGCGATTGCCTGCGCCCTTGCCCTGATCATCAGCTTCCTTTCCCTCCGCGTCAAGGCGATATTCTTCGCCATGGTCACCCTGGCCATCGCGGAACTGGCCATCGTCCTGGCCACTAAACTGAGCGGCTTTACCGGAGGGGAGGACGGAATCAGCCTCAATATGCCGGGGATCTTTTCGGTCTCATCCCATGTGGGAAGCTTCATGGGTACGCAGCTGAACGGGAGAACCCTCACCTATTATCTGATCCTCTTCTCCTGCATCGCCCTGTTCCTGGCCATGCTGCGCTTCACCCACTCACCTATGGGCAGGGTCCTGCAGGCCATTCGTGACAATGCGCAGCGGGCCGAAGCGATCGGCTACAGGACATTCATTTTCCAGACTACTTCCATTACCTTCGGTTGCATGATAGCGGCCATCACCGGAGGCCTCTATGCCATGTGGGTGGGATACGTGAATCCGGAGTCGTGCCTGGGGGTCATGACCATCATGCTGGATGTGCTCTTGATGGTTATCATAGGCGGAATGGGAACCCTGTACGGCGGTATTGTGGGGGCAGCATTCCTGGAGACTGCCCACTCCCTGCTCCCGAACCTGCAGCAACTCGCGAAGTCCCTTTTTCCCCATGCCGTGATTCTGAACCAAATCCTGGAACGATGGCTGCTCCTTTTCGGAGCTTTGTTCATCCTTGTGGTGATCTTCTTTCCAAAAGGAGTTATAGGATCCCTGAAAGAACTCACGGCGCGAAGGGCAAGCACCTTGTCACGCGAGGAGTGATTATGCCCAGGCCCCAAACAAAGGCGGGCATCCTCAGCCTGGCAACCTATATCCCGAAGGCTTATCATGACGCCGATTTTATCGCGTCTCAATCCGAGACCCCAGCGGAGATTATCCGTACCAAACTGGGCTGGTACCAGAAGAACGTTCCAGGTCCTGGTGATGGGACGGTGGCCATGGGTCTGAGGGCCGCCAGGAAGGCCCTCTATTACTCGGGATTGAGGCCGGAGGAGATCGATCTGGTCATCTACAGCGGCGAGGAGGTGAAGGAATACCGGAATTGGCCGGTGGGTCCAAAAATCCAGAAAGAGCTGGGTCTGCGTAGGGCTTGGTCCTTTGACATCCAGCAGCGTTGCGGGACGACCATCGTGGCCTTGAAGCTTGCCAGGGATATGATCAGGGCCAGTGAGGAGATTCAGAATATCCTGGTGGTTTCCGGTTACCGGAACGCCGATCTGATCCATTATCCCAATCCCCGGGTGCGGTGGATGTATTACCTGGCCGCCGGGGGGGCGGCCGCAGTGGTCCAGCGTGATTGCCCCAGAAACCAGATTCTGGCGAGCCATTTCATGACCGACGGCTCCTTTGCTTGGGACGTTTATTGCCCTGAAGGCGGTTCGGCCACTCCCATGACCCTGGAAGGACTGAAAGAGGGTCGACAATATCTGGATGTCATGGACCCGGTGGGGATGAAGGAACGGCTTGAACAGCTGAGCTTAAGCAACTGGCTGGACTGTATCGACAAGGCGCTTGCCAAGGAAGGATATACTCGGGCAGACGTCGATTATCTGGCAACTTTGCTGGTCAAACGGAGCGCCCATGACTATCTGATGGAGGCCATCGGACTTCAACCGGAGCAGACGCGCTACCTGGCCGAATTCGGCCATCACGGCCAGAACGATCAAATCCTCTCCCTGGAGCTGGCCATCGAGGAAGGCCGCCTTAAGGAAGGGGATCTCGTCCTGATGATTTCCGCCGGCATCGGGTATGCCTGGGACGTGCTGCTTATGCGCTGGGGACCGCGTTTGTCAAAGAAAACCGGGGGTGAATAGATGCTTTACGGAGACTGGATCGGCCGTTGGGGGAGGAGTTATCCGGAGGTCGAAGCGTTGGTGGATATCCCCCGAAATCAACGGTTGACCTACGGTGAGCTCAGCCGCGATGTCAATCGCATGGCCCATTTCCTGTCGGCTCGGCTGGGGATAAGGAAGGGCGATCGGGTGGCGGTGCTGGCCTTTAACCGGGCGGATTATATCACGCTCTTTTTTGCCACGAGCCGGCTGGGGGCCATCCTGGTACCGCTCAATTTTCGACTGGCGATTGATGAGTTTCATTATTTCTTTCAGGACGCCGCTCCCAGGGCCTTCTTTTTTGATCGGGATCACCTGGAGATCGCGCAGGCGCTGAAGCCCAGGCTCAAGGTGGACCACTATGTCTGCCTGGACTCGGATGATCGACTGGGCACAAGCCTCGTTTCCTCCTGGGGGCAATTGCCGGCCGACCCGCTTCCCGATGTGGATCTGAAGGCCGATGATCCTCAGTTGATCATCTATACATCGGGAACCACGGGGCTGCCCAAGGGGGTGATCCTGACATATGGCACGATCACCTGGAACGCCATTAATTCCCACCTGGGTTGGGGGTTGAGACGGGGTGAGCGGACCGTTTTGCACTCGGCCCTTTTCTATACGGCGGGCTGGAACGTGTTCACCCTGCCCCTGTTCTATGGCCTGGGCACCAATGTTCTCATCCATCGATTTGAGGCCGATTTGGTGCTGGACCTGATCGAACGGGAGCGGATCACGGTCTTCTTTGCGGTACCGACCATGTACCAAATGCTCATCGAGTCTTCCCGCTTTTCTGCTGTCGATTTTTCCAGCGTCCGCTTCCTGGTCTCCGGCGGCGCGCCTCTCACCGAAAAGATATTCCAGACCTTCAAAGAGGGGAAGGGCCTTCATCTGCGTGAAGGCTACGGGTTGACCGAAGCGGGTCCCAACCTTTTCATGGCCAACGGAAAACTCAAGACCGTGGGCCAGCCCATGCCTCATGTGGACCTGAAGCTGATCGGGGCCGAAGGGAACGAAGTTCCTCCGGGCGAAGAAGGGGAGCTGCTCATCCGGGGCGATATGCTCTGTGCCGGTTATTGGAACAAGCCCGAGGCCACGGCCGAGGCCCTGGTGAACGGCTGGTTTCATACCGGAGACCTGGCCCAGAGGGATGAAGACGGTCATTATCGCATTGTGGGCCGGAAGAAAGATATGTTCATTTCAGGCGGCATCAACATCTACCCTGCTGAAATCGAACGGTTCATCGAGACCCACCCAAAGGTCGCCGCCGTGGCGATCATCGGCGTGCAGGATGAAAAATGGGGCGAGGTCGGCAAGGCCTGTCTGGTGCTCCGCTCCGGCGGAAGCCTCAGCCTGGAGGAGCTCCAGGCATTTTTGCGCGATAAGATGGCAAAATACAAAATTCCCAAATACCTGGTCACCCTGGAATCGCTTCCGCGAACGGTGGCATCGGAAAAGGTGCAGAAGTTTATCCTCAAGAAAGAGCACGGAAAAGCGGATAATATGTAACATGGCTACGGCGGAAGATAATATTGGAATTGTGAGTTACGGCCTGTACACGCCCGCGGCGTTTGAGACCGCCGAAGGCGTGGCGGCCCGTTCGGGGCTGGCCCTCGATGACGTAAGGGCTCTCGGTATTGAACGGAAGTGCCGGCCAGCCCTTGAAGACCAGCCGATCCCCATGGCCGTCAAGGCTGCGAAACAGGCCCTGGGGCGAGCCAATGGCGTCAAACCGGAGGATGTGGACCTGGTCCTTTGGACCGGCGAGGAATACAAAGACTATGTGGCCCAGACGGCCGCCATCCGGCTTCAGGAAGAGGTGGGCTGCCGCCGGGCCTGGTCCTTTGATCTGGTTGGGCAGGGTGTGACCACTCTTGTCGGCCTGCGGCTGGCCCGGGATATGATGAGGAGTGATTCAACCATCAACACCGTCCTGCTGGCTGGAGGGACCCGCAATGTGGACTTGGTAGATTATCGCAACCCCGATACCCGCTGGCTCCTGCCCCTATCGGCGAGCGGTGGTGCCGTGGTGCTGCGTCGGGGCGATTTCCACCATACCCTGGAAAAAATGGCCTTTATCGTAGATCCGGAAATGGCCGACGAGGTCTATGTTCCCGGCGGCGGGACCGAGATTCCTTTCAGCGCCGACAACCTTAATTCGGCGATCATGTTCTATAACACCCCCCATCCCAAAATCGTAAAGGCATATTTGACCAGACGATGGATCGAAGCCTTGACCGAGGCGACCACCGAGGCCATGGCTGATCGCCCACCTGATTACTTGGCATTGCCGCACCTGGCCCCAGCTCAGCGTGCAGAGGTGCTCTCCCGTCTGGGGGTAAATCCGGAGCGCTCGGCTGCGTTGGATCAGTGGGGCTGCCATGGAACCAACGACGTTCTGCTCTCCCTGGATTTGGGAATCAAAGCCGGAGCCATTCAAGATGGTTCGAGTGTCGCCCTGGTCTCGGGC
>CAZEGG010000028.1:0-18993 GCA_964511755.1 uncultured Desulfobacteraceae bacterium
GCCACTATGGCCGGGGCCGTCATGATCCTGGCCACAATGGCGCGCTGGTCGGCCTTTTTCGGTGGTGGCATGGGAGACGACGATGAGGGCGGTGTCATCGGCCTGATTGCCATGTCTATCCTGGCTCCCATTGCGGCTATGATGATCCAGATGGCAATTTCACGCTCGCGGGAATACCATGCTGATTCGACCGGCGCGGGTTTTGCGGGAAATCCCGACGGCCTGGCGAGCGCTTTGGAGAAGCTGGGGTCCTATTCGGGACGACTGCCCATGAAGGCCCATCCATCCACCGCGCACATGTTCATCGTCAACCCTCTCTCAGGAAAGAATATGATGAACCTGTTTGCTACTCATCCACCCCTGGCGGAACGAATCGCCCGTCTCAGAGGAAGCGGACCTGCCGCCTCGCCACCGCCGGCTCCCCGGAAACCGGACGGCATTGAACAGGCAGAGGCCTTCTGGAAAAACCTGGAGGGAAAGTAGGACGTTCTCTTTCGGTGAGGAATGAAGCTTTCGGTGCAAAAAAAGAGGGTTAGGAACGACCTAACCCCCTGAAGTCATTGTAGTGGTGGGCGATGCGCGACTCGAACGCGCGACCTCTGGTTCCGGAGACCAACGCTCTATCCAACTGAGCTAATCGCCCGCATGAATTTTTTCTAGCAGGTTTCAGCGGTCGGGTCAAGAAAAGATGCGGAAAAATCGGAAGCGGTCTTGACAGTGGGGGTGTCTGTACTTACTATTTTCCTGCAAGGAGAGAATCTGGTATACCCGTGTTTGGTCCAAAAGCTTGATCACCATTAAAAGGGGAAAAACGCAGGCTTGAGACGCAACGGTATGGCTGGGCAGGGATGTGTTTCTGAGGGAGCCATCCTCGTCTCTCCTCACAGCGTTAAGGGCTGCGGAACCGGTTTTCGCGGCCCTATTTCTTTTCTGCAGCCGGCTGCACAAATTTGAGCAGGAAGACCGGCCGCAGAAAACCCATCTTGATTCCCGCTGTTTTTCCGGGTGCATTCTCATGTCAGTCAATCCTCCCGAACCGCTGATTGTACCAAAAATGTTGACACTAAAAGGGAATCATGGTATCAAAATTCTGCATTTGGTTTCTCTGTTGCTTTTCAATCTTAGATGAGGTGCCGCTATGAAAAATGATGAAGATTCTTTGAAAGAAAAGAAGACCGGGGAAGAAGAAATCATTGATTTCGAATTCGATGAACTCTCAGAGGGCACCGGGGATACGGAAATGACAGAGCTCGATGAGAAAGAGATAATCGAGCTTGTGGATGTGGTTGAAATGGGTGAGGCGCAGGCATCGCCAGACTCTGCGACCGCAGAAATCGAACGCCTCCTGGACGAGGAAGGAACACTTGATGAGGTCGAGATCGAAGAGGCCTCTGATGGGAAGCTTGAGCCGGAGATCGAGATAGGAAATGCAGCGAATTCCGACCTTCTCGGATCCGTTGAAGAGGATGAGTTCGAATTGATCGAGTCCGAAGAGACTCGGGCTATTTCGGAGAAAGGCCGCCGGACCAGCCTGGAAGAAGAGACTGAAGATCTTACACTCGACCTTGACTCGGCACTTGAGACAATAACACCCCTCGAAAGGGAAGTGTCTTCGCAAGAATGGGGTGAGCCGGAGGCTCTGGAACCGGCGGATGAAGGAGAGGCCGAGTTAGAGGAGTTGACCCCGGTAGCCGAGGAACAGCAGGCCGCTTTGGGACCGGAAGCCGAGAGCCTGGAGGAGACGGAGGAGGTGGAGTTGGAGGAACTGAGTCCGGTGGCCGAGGATGAAGAGGCTCCTCTGGAAGCGGAGGCACAGGACTCCACGCCCCAGCTGCCGGCTGAGGATCTGAGCGCCATTCCTGTACCCGGGCAAGAAGACCTGGGCATGGACGTGGGCGGGCAAGTTCCCTTCGACACTGCAGCAGGTATTTCCGAAGAGAGAATGGAAGAAATTATTCTTCAGGCAGTGAAAGAGGCGGTACAGGATTCGTTGCAAACGGTGGTTGAACGGGCTGCCAGGGAGACCATGACCGAAGTGGCCGAAAGATTGATTACGGACGCCATAAGCGCATTGAAGGAGAGCCTGGCAAACGAGTCCCACTAGTTGAAAGTCCCCGCACTCGAAGAAAGAAAGCCGGAGAGATATCACTGAACGGGGGGTTGCCCAGACTGCAACCCCCTTTTTTGATTATTCAAGAGGAGTAGACTGGATTATCGAAGAAGGATTCAAGGAGCGTTTGATTAATGGAAAAAGATATGATGAGTTCCAGCTATGAACCTGATCGTGTTGAGAAAAAATGGTATGATTTCTGGGAAGAAACTGGACTTTTTCGAGCAGATGCTCATTCCGGCAAGGAACCCTACTGCATCGTGATCCCCCCCCCGAACGTAACCGGCAGCCTGCACATGGGACACGCCTTGAATAACACCCTCCAGGATATCCTCTGCAGGTACAAACGAATGAAAGGCTGCAACGTTTTGTGGCAGCCCGGCACCGACCATGCGGGTATAGCCACTCAGAATGTTGTTGAAAAGGACCTGGCCGCTAAAGGAACAGACCGGCATGCCGTGGGGAGAGATAAGTTCATTGAGATGGTCTGGGAGTGGCGAGAAAAATACGGCGGATTCATCATCAATCAGTTGAAGAGATTGGGGTGCAGCTGCGACTGGTCCCGAGAGCGGTTCACTATGGACGAAGGACTCTCCAGGGCTGTGAAAGAGGTCTTTGTCAGGCTCTACGAAGAGGGACTTGTTTACCGGGGAGACTATATCATCAACTGGTGTCCCCGCTGCCACACGGCCCTGGCGGACCTGGAGGTGGAGCACGAGGACAAAGACAGTTTTCTCTATTACGTCAGGTATCCTTTTGAGTCGGGGGACGGCGCCCTGGTCGTGGCGACCACCAGGCCTGAAACAATCCTGGGCGACACTGCCGTGGCGGTGAATCCTGATGATGGCCGCTACAAGAACGTCCACGGGAAGTCCGTTCTGCTCCCCCTCCTCAACAAACCGATTCCTGTCATCATGGATAGATACGTGGACGTGGAGTTCGGCACAGGCGCGTTGAAGATTACTCCTGCGCACGATCCCAACGATTTCGAAATCGGGAATACCCATGGCCTCGAACGCATTAAGGTAATTGATGAAGACGGCGTCATGAATGAGCGGGCAGGTCTCTACAAGGGGCTTGACAGATTTGAATGCCGGAAAAGAATCCTGGAAGACCTGAAGGCGGAAGGCCTCCTTGAGAAAATAGAACCCTACCGCCATGCGGTAGGACATTGCTATCGGTGTAAGACCATGATCGAACCGCTTCTGTCCAAGCAATGGTTCGTGAAGGTGGGGCCACTGGCCGAGAAGGCTCTTCTGGCCGTGCAGGAGGGGAAAACAAGGATTTTTCCGGCTGCCTGGGAGAAGGTCTACTTTGAGTGGATGTCCAATATCAAGGACTGGTGTGTCTCCAGGCAGATCTGGTGGGGACACAGGATCCCTGCCTGGTACTGCCATGACTGCGGAGAGGTGATCGTTGCAAAGGAGATGCCCGCGGAGTGTCCCGGGTGCCGAGGCGGGAATCTTGTACAGGAGACCGATGTCCTGGACACCTGGTTCAGTTCCGCACTCTGGCCGTTTTCCACCCTGGGCTGGCCCGATGAAACAGACGAATTACGGACTTTCTACCCCACATCGGTTCTTGTTACCGGTTTCGATATTCTCTTTTTCTGGGTTGCCAGAATGATGATGATGGGGATCCATTTTATGGGCAAGGTCCCATTCAGGAATGTCTACATTCATGCGCTCGTAAGAGATGCCGAAGGCAAGAAAATGAGCAAATCAAAGGGGAATGTCATTGATCCCCTCGAGGTCATGGATCGTTTCGGCACGGACGCGTTCCGGTTTACTCTGGCAGCCTTTGCCGCGCAGGGAAGAGACATCAAACTCTCCGAGGAAAGGATCCTCGGATACCGGCATTTCGTCAACAAGATCTGGAATGCATCCCGACTGGTTCTGATGAATCTGGACGGTCAGGGCGAAGACGACATAGACATGGAGGCTCTTACCCTTTCCGATCGATGGATACTCTCACGTATCGGGGAGGTGAGCCGGGAAGTGTCAGAGGCATTAGAGGATTATCGTTTTAATGATGCTGCCGGGTCCTGCTACCAGTTTGTCTGGCACGAGTTCTGCGACTGGTACCTCGAAATGGCCAAACAGGGGATCTACAGCGATGACGAAGGACTGAGAACAAACACGAAGGCTCTGTTGTCATACGCCCTCAAAACCGTCCTGAAACTGCTGCACCCGTTCATGCCGTTCGTCACCGAGGAGGTTTGGCAACTGCTCCCGGGCAGCCAAGAGAGCATCATGGTAGCACGTTTTCCGGAGGTCTCCCCCGAAGATATAGACGAAGAAGCCCTGTCAGATATGGATTTTCTGATGGGAGTCATTACGGGAATTCGAAATATCAGGGGTGAAATGCACATCCCTCCCTCGACTTTGGTTCAGGTGGTCATCGATGTTCCCGATGAAAAAAAACGGGAAGTATTGAAGGAGAACCATTCCCATATCCATACGCTCGCCAAGGTGGAAAAGGTCTCTCTGGTCTCACACGCCGCGAAACCGCAGGCTTCTGCGACCGCAGTATTTGCAGATACTCAGATCCATGTGCTCCTGAAGGGTCTCCTGGATTTTGCGGAGGAACGCAGGCGCATAAGGAAGGAAATCGAGAAACTTGAAAAGGATCTCACCCTGTCCGAAAAGAAGCTCTCAAATGCCCAGTTCCTGGAAAAGGCTCCTGAGCACATTGTTGAGGAGGTCCGGGAAAAAGTCAAAGACATGATGGGAAAGCGTGAAAAGCTGAACCAAAACCTGGAGTTTTTTGACGGGATGGGAAATTGAGGGGTCTTCATAAAGGAAAACCGCGATGGATATTCCAGCCATAGAAGTCAAGGATCTGTGGTTTACGTACGACAAGCTTCCGGTTCTAAAAGAAGTGAATTTCACCTTGGAACAGGATGACTTCATGGCGATTCTGGGACCGAATGGAGGCGGAAAAACTACCCTCCTGAAACTCATGTTGGGGATACTGGAGCCAAGCAGAGGGGAGATACGGGTTTTCGGAAAAAGACCTCGCGATACCAGAGAAAGGCTGGGGTATGTGCCTCAGAGTACGGACATCAACCTGACTTTTCCCATTTCCGTCTTTGAGCTGGCGTTGATGGGACGTCTTTCGCGTTCCCGGTTCGGCAGGCGCTACAGCCATGAGGATAAGGAAAAAGTGGCAGGCCTGCTGAAGAAAGTGGGGATGTGGGACTATCGGTTTTGGCCGGTGGGGAGTCTTTCGGGCGGGCAGAGGCAGCGCATATTCATCGCGAGGGCTCTGGCCGTTGAACCGGAGATCCTCTTCCTTGATGAGCCAACGGCGAGCGTCGACCGGGAATTTGAGATCGGCCTTTATGAACTGCTGGAGGAGCTCAACAAGAAAGTAACCATCGTGGTTATCACGCACGACGTGGGAGTGGTTTCGCGGTACGTGAAATCGGTCGCGTGTGTCAATCACACCCTTATTTTCCACAACGGCGGCAAGATTACGAACGAGATGATCGATATGGCGTATGCCTGCCCCGTGGACCTGATTGCCCATGGCATTCCTCACCGGGTATTGCCCGAGCACCAGGAGGAATGAGCGCATGTGGGAGGCTCTCCATTTTGAGTTCATGCGGAATGCTCTTGCGGCAGGCGTCTTTGTGAGTATCGCCTGCGGTGTTGTGGGCACTCTGGTTGTGGTCAACAGGATTGTATTCATATCCGGCGGGATCGCTCATGCCGCTTACGGGGGCATCGGTATGGCCCTCTTCTTCGGGATATCGCCCACCATCGGAGCGGGTGTCTTTTCTGTGGGATCCTCGTTGATCATGGGAGCAGTAAGCCTCAAAGGCAGGCACCGAACGGATACCATCATCGGGGTTCTCTGGGCGGTAGGAATGGCCATCGGGGTTGTTTTCGTGGATCTGACGCCGGGGTATCACGTGGACCTCATGAGCTACCTTTTCGGGAGCATTCTGGCGGTACCCAAGTCCGATCTGTGGTTCATGTTCCCGCTGGATTCGGTCATCATCCTGGTGGTGCTGTTTTTTTTCAAAGAATTCCTGGCCATATCCTATGATGAGGAATTTGCGCGCGTGCGAGGCATTCCCGTCAATGCGCTCTATCTCGTGCTATTTTGCATGATCGGTTTTTCCGTGGTGATGATCATCCGAATCGTGGGGCTCATCCTGGTCATCGCGCTTTTGAGTATTCCTCCATACATTGCGGAAAAGGTGACCTCTTCGCTGGGAAAGATGATGGTGCTTTCCTCCCTCTTCGGTATTCTTTTCATTGTGATCGGTCTGTGGATTTCCTATCGGTTCAACCTCACTTCCGGCGCGGCCATTATCCTTGTTGCCGGTGCCGGTTTTTTTCTCTCGCTGGTACTCGACCGTTTCGGTGGAGCGGATACGCAGCAATAGGCATCTCCTGCGCCGCACACAGAGTTTCTCCCACGGTCAATTTGAAACAAATGCCCTGGACAGAACAAAGAAGGGATTGGGGTACTTCCCCAATCCCTTCCAAAACAAAAGCCCAATAGCCTTTAGCAGCCCGTTTCAGGAATCGTCAATACTTCATATATTCCTTCGGGGTATGTGCGACGATATACTTGGCCGCCTCGTAGAGACACTTACGGATGGCCTTTTCCATGGGCGTTTTTGCAAAAGCGCCGAGGCCTCCTCCCATTCCGCCGCTGCCGGTCAGAACGCCCAAGGACGCGCCCAGGTTTACATCCTTTGCTTCGCCTTCCACGCGGGTGGCGGCGAGAACTTCGGAGGTGTGGGTATCGACGATACGGAGATCCATGGCCATGCTCGATTTTTTAAACGCCCCGCCTATAGCCCCAAATAGGGCACTGGCCTTGCCGAGAACGCCGCCGCCGAGTCCGCCCCCTCCACCGGAGGTACCCGGCTCCCAGCCGGTGATAGCACCCATGATCAGGATATCGGCACCCTTAATGTGCCCTTTCTTGACTCCACTCTTGTCCGTATAACCTGAACTCGCGAGAGACATCTCCTGCTGCAGGGAAGCGAGGTTCTGCCTTTCAAGGACCCGGTACCTGTTTGTCTGAACGAGCGTAGTGGTGAGCATGTCCCGTAGACCTGTGGTGTATCCTGCGTATTCCGAGTGAGAAATGCTGATGGGCTTTGCTCCTAGTCCGGAAATTGTGGTAGTGCCGCCACTTCCTCCCACCTTCCAGTCAAAGTTTGCCACCGCGATTTTGGCCTTGGGGCCGCTATAGGGGGGCAGTTGTTGCTCCAGGCCCGTATCTACACTGGCTTTGGGCTGGACCTGGCTTTCCATGCACCCTGTCGTGGCAAAAAGAAAAACTAATGAAATGGATGCTGCCAACACCGATAAGACCCTTTTTTGCATGGTTACCTCCTTGTCGTCTCCATTTGAGTACATTTGTCCCCGAAAATGTCATCCCATATTCGTTTTACTGTTAACCTGCGTGCCCAGTTTTGTCAACCAAAAATGGGAAAATGGAATGAGCTTCAAGGGTGCTGTCTTGCAAATAGCATGCCGAGAAGTGTAAGGAATCTATTGGGTTTTTCCTTTTTCAGGCCCGTCATACCGGTTAGGGCCCCGCTGAACACAGGAAGGACATCCTCCCGCCAACCGGAAAGGCAACAATCCTGTTGACAGCGACAGGGTTCATACGAAATGATACAAGAGAGCGAAGCCACCGGAGAATACTATGAAATGGGATGTTTTCAGGCCGAAGCGAGAGGCAAGAGATGATCCTGCGGTGAAAGCCATTGATGAGGAGGAAAAGGTCATTGAGCGGTTTGCCCCCAGACAATATCGCTTTGAGCGCGAACGCCATTATTACAATTACAAAATGATGCCCCTCTATCGGGAAAAACTGCTCGCCTTTCTCGAAACGGTGTCAAAAAGGGAACGGTTGAAAGATGAGCCCGCACCCCTGGCAAGAGACCTTTTCCTAGCCCTCAGGAATTTCTACGATCCCGGGCAGAGAGCTTCTCCTGAAGCGATCGCGAGGGATCCCGCTTTCAGGCGGAAATTCAGAGATATCTATCGCTATTTCTATGGCCGTGAGAGTCCGCGGTTTCAGGATGTTGCCGACTGGTTTATGGAGACGGACAATTGACCGGATTCCGGGACGGATGAGCTGTCATTGGATCCCACCAAGCAGCAAGGATAAGGGAAGGCACACCTGTTATCCGGAAAAGGGAGGCCAGGGCCAATTTCTCGGGATGGGGGACTCAATGACCACATCCGCGTCCCTTGTCGGGTGGCGGCAGGTAAGCTGTTTGGCAACAAGTGCGATAATCTGGGAGGGCAGGGCCTGCCGGGAGCCGTACTTCAGATCGCCGAGGATGGGGTGACCCAGATCTGCCAACTGGCAGCGTATCTGGTGATGACGTCCCGTGACGAGCGTTACTTCCACAAGACTGGATGCTGCCCGGACTTCGATCACCCGGTAGTGGAGCACTGCCAGTTGACCGGAAGGATCGTGCGGGCCGGTGACGGCCGATTTGTTGCGGATTCTGGTGAGGTAGAGTTCGGATTTCCCCTGTAGAGGGTTCGGAGTGCCGTTCACGACAGCCCAATAGATTTTTTTGACTGTGCGGTCTCGGATCTGTGCGGAAAGGCGGCTGGCAGCCTTTGACGTTCTCGCGAAAAGCACAACGCCTGCAACTGGTCTGTCGAGCCGGTGTACCAGACCGAGAAATACGTTTCCCGGTTTTTCGTATCGGTCCTTGATCCACCTCTTGGCCCAATCCAACAGAGAGAGATCACCGGTTTTGTCTCCCTGGGTCAGCATTCCGGCGGGCTTATACACTCCCAGGAGATGATTGTCCTCATACAGAATTTCTATTTGATCTTCGAGTTCCGGCATGGACATCATACGGGCCTGGGAGGACATTTCATCTGCTCAAAAAACGTATTCGCTACTGCATCGCGAGTGACTTTGTGTTCAAAAATGACAAAAATATCTTTGTGCAATTCTCAGGTAATGTCAAACTGCAAAATCAAAACGCCGGATCAACCTCAAAGATCCAATGGCTGAGCCGGAGAGAGTTCCGGACCGTACAAGGAAGTCGCGATAGTGCAGGAACACGTCGATACGATGGACACAAGATCATTAAGACCCGGTCTTTCATCCTTGATCAGGATTTTCGAGAGGAGTGGGTTTGCGCTGCGGAGGGAATCATATGAAATGCTGTGGCGCTTTCACCAGCAGATCCACGAGAAAAATGACGAGTTGGATCTCACCCGGATAAAGAACTTCGGGAGTATGGTGATCAGGCATTATGTGGACTGTGCCTATGTGCCGAAGCTGATTCAGCTCCCCTCTCCCTTGCTTGATATCGGATCGGGTGCCGGTTTCCCCGGAATTCCCATTAAGATCCTGGAGCCGCGAGTGCATCTCATCCTTGCGGAGGGAAGGAAGAAGCGGGCGGCATTTCTCGAGGAGGTATGCGGGTTGCTCGGGCTGAACGGAATAGAGGTTTATCCGCACAAGATCCCCGGACGGTTCCAAGGACCGGTAGCCGGTGTGATAACCAGGGCCCTGGAGACAATTCCCAGGACTCTGCAGAGGGTAACGTCTCTCCTGCCTGACGATGGGAAGGTCATCTGCATGAAGGGACCCAACTGCGGGAAAGAAATAGAAGAAGCGAAGAAATTCTGTGATGAAGAGTTTGAACTGGAAAAGGATATACCCTATTCCATTCAGGGTACTCCGTATAAAAGACGTCTTGTCATTTATTCGAAAAAGAGGTCGACCACGGTTTCCGGAGTAACCGTTTCTTCGAAATCGGAAGGAGCTGAGAGAACAAAATCCTGGTCCGGCCGGGAGATATGCGGGCAGGTTAAAGAGATCGTGAGTCCGAACAATCCTACCTTCAGGAGCTTTGTGAAATTGCTGAAGACCAGAGGCATTCGAAAACAGGGGCTTGCCCTCCTTTCCGGGGCCAAACAGGTCCGCGAGGTTCTTGCAGAATTCAGAGAGTCGTGCGCGGGGATCATTTACGCTGACCCTGATACTATCCCGAAAGCAGAACCTTCTGGGCAGGTGCCGTGCTATCGGCTTCACCGGGATCTTTTCCGCCAGCTGGACATCTATGAAACAGGACAGGCCATGCTGGCGGTGAAGGTGCGGCCCTTCCGAAAATGGCAAGATGCGAACTGGCCGGCCGGATGCACCCTTTTCGTGCCGTTTCAGGATCCGAGAAATGTCGGAGCCGTCATTCGTACTGCTGCGGCATTTGGTGTATCAAGGATTGTAGTCTTGAAGGAAGCGGCTCACCCATATCACCATGCGTCATTACGGGCTGCGGGGAGCGCAGTTTGGAGAACCGAGATTCTGGAGGGACCGTCAATCGATCAACTCAGAGTGACGGGAGTACCCATGGTTACCCTTTCTCCCCGTGGAAAGGATCTGAATGCATACAGATTTCCCCAATCTTTCTGCCTTGTGCCGGGCCTGGAGGGGCCGGGTTTGCCCGAAGGGCTGAAAGAGGCTGAATGCCTGTCCATTCCCATGTCCCATGGGGTGGAATCGCTCAACGCGGCCATGGCTACAGGAATCGCCCTGTATGCCTGGAGGAGGAGTAGCGCGCACAATGATTTCGCCTGAGCCTGACGCCCTACGTCTGTGGATTTCCTATAAGGCGTCATCTCCGGATTCGCCGGTCCGAATACGGACGGCCTCTTCCAGGGGGAGGACAAAAATTTTGCCGTCACCGATCTCGCCCGTGTGGGCCCGCTCCTGTATCACCTTGATCGCGTCCGGCACCAGGGATGTGGGCATGACCACTTCTATCTTTATCTTCGGCACAAAGTCTATCTGATATTCGGCCCCCCGGTAGACTTCCTTATGACCCCTTTGCCGTCCGAAACCTTTTACTTCGCTGACCGTTAATCCGTGGACGCCGAGGTTGGTCAGTCCTTCTTTCACATCATCCAGTTTGAAAGGTTTGATAATCGCTTCAATTTTCTTCATCTGTCGACTCCCGTCTGAGGTTTTTCGCTCTGTGCGGTATGGATCTCATTCCCTTAGAAAATGTACGCTGTTTCATCGTGCTGGCTCAGATCCAGTCCTGATATCTCATCCTCTTTTGCTACCCGGAGCCCGATGAGTTTGTCAATTATCTTGAGGAGAACATAACTCAGTGCAAAAACATACACGATTGTGACAAGAACCGCAACAAATTGTATACCGAGTTGGGAAGGATTCCCGAAAAAGAGACCGTTTGCGCCGGCGGCATTGATCTCCCGGCTGGCGAAAAGACCGGTGGAAACAGCTCCCCATATGCCGCCAAGGCCGTGGATGCCCACAACATCTAATGAGTCGTCATATCCCAACCTGGTTTTCAACAATACCCCTTCGTAGCACAAGGCCCCCCCGACAGCACCGATCAGGACGGCAGACATCGGGCTCACGAAGCCCGAGCCGGGTGTAATTGCAACAAGCCCCGCGACAGCACCGCTGGCAGCACCGAGCGTTGTAGGCTTCCCTCTGTGTGTCCATTCCAGAAAGACCCACGAGAGGGCCGCGACGGCCGAAGCAATGTGGGTCGCCACAAAGGCACTCACTGCGAGACTGCTGCATGCGAGGGCGCTTCCCGCATTGAACCCGAACCATCCGAACCACAGGAGAGCTGCGCCGGTGATGGTCATGGGCAGATTATGAGGCCTGTATGCGGTAGTTCCGTACCCGAGTCGTTTTCCGATGACCAGTGCTGCGGCCAGGGCGGATACCCCGGAACTTATATGAACTACCGTTCCGCCCGCAAAATCGAGGGCACCCATCCCGTTTATCCAGCCGCCGACACCCCAGACCCAATGGCAGAGAGGATTATACACCAATACTGCCCAGGAAACGGTGAATACCAGAAAGGCACTGAATTTCATCCGCTCAGCAAAGGCCCCGCTGATCAGTGCCGGGGTGATAATGGCAAACATGCATTGAAATATCATGAATGCCAAGGCAGGGATTGTGGGGCCGTAATGTGGATTGGGGACAATACCTACTCCGTTTAATCCGATCCAGTTCAGGCCTCCGATAATCCCGGCATGATCGGTTCCAAATGACAGGGAATACCCACAGAGGACCCATTCAAGGGTGATTACTCCCACAATAATGAAGCTCTGCATGATGGTACCGAGCACATTCTTGTTTCGGACCATTCCCCCGTAGAAGAGGGACAACCCCGGGGTCATCAGCATAACCAGGGCTGCCGAGAGCAGAACAAAAGCCGTATCGCCTGAATTCATTGTGTCCCCTCCAATATGCCTTTTGAGAGATAATGGAAAAGGCAAGGTACATGCCAGAACTGAGCAAGGAAAATTGACGTGTAAAAATAGCCAGCTACATTGATTACGCTCTTTGAGGGGCTTTTATGAAAAAGACAAAAATGTAGGAGTCGGGAGATGGACGCTGCAAGTTTGTAGAAAATAGAATTGATTTCTTTGGCTTGCAGATCGAGTCCGGAAGGGGTTACCCGTGAGTCAATTGGTAGAGGAGTGCGCGTTCTATCTCTTCTATCTGGTGCTGGTCACCAACTTTTTGCCCAAGGAGGTCGCGGACGTAGAAGACATCGGCGATCTGGTCTCCTTTTGTGGCGATTTTCGCAATGCGAATGTCGAGGCGGAGTTCGAAGAGAGTGCGGGTTATGTGGTAAAGGAGACCGACCCGGTCGTCTGCGAAGACCTCAATCAACGTAAAGAAATCTGAGGAGGCATTATTCACGACCACCTGGGGCGGGCGCTCTGGTTTGCCTTGAAAAGGAAAAAGGGATGTATCCTCCTTTTCTTTGAGCCTGTATGCGAGGGAAAGCTTTCCCGAGAAGGTTTCTTTCAAACCGGTTCTAACCTTTTCCCAGATTCTTCCGGGGCTGATGGTGTCCAGCGGTTGGGTTACTCTGATAATGCCTATTGCCGTCCCATCCCGCCACGTATAGACCCGCGCCGAGAGGATGTTGATGTTGTTGAGAGAGAGTACACCTGCGATGTCGGAGAAGAGTCCCGGCCTGTCTTTGGCGAGGAAGGTGACTTCGCAGTATGACTCTATTTCTGAATCCTTGGCGCCGAGAAAAAAGGTCGTCATGTCCATTTTTTCGGCACTCTCTTTGAGAGCAACGAAGGTTCTGACATGCTCGGCGATATCTCTGGCTCTTGTCTCCAGCAGATATCGTGGGGCCATGATCTCAAAGAGGTTCTCAAGGCTTTCCTTGGCCAGATGATCGCTCAGGAGACGGAGGACCTCTCTTTTTGTCTTTTCTGACTTCAAGGCCGCGTTCTGGGTGGCCAGCTCTCCTTCGGCAAGTATGTGGTGGATCTTGAAGAAGAGTTCCTGCACCAGGTTCGCCACCCAGTCATTCCAGGCTCTCTTCCCCGTGGCCATGGAATCCGCCCAGGTAAGAAGGTAGAGCATTTTCAGGCGATCGATTGTGCCGATGGTCCTGGCACACTGGACGATAGCCTTCTCATCATTGAGATCCCGCCTGGTAGCGGTCTCAGAAAGAGTGAGATGCTCCCGTATCAGGAAAAGAACCTCTTCCACGAGGCCCTTCGGGTACGAAAAGCGATCAAGAATCTTCTTGGCGATGCCGGCCCCTCTCCGCGCGTGGTCCTTCCCCGTTTTTCCAATGTCATGGAACAACGCAGCTATGAGAAGGGGCTCGGGGTTTGAGAGCTCTGAATAGATGTTCGGCAGCAGGATATTCTTCTCGCGGCCCAGTTCCTTGAGTTTTTTGACCGTCTGCAGAGAGTGCATTCCTACGGGAAAGGTGTGATAGGCGTCAAACTGGACCCGGTCCTTTATCCTTGAAAACTCAGGGATAAACCTTTCCAGCAGACCGCACTCGTACATCTGGTCAAGGGCCTCGAAGGCGTTTTTGCTCTTTAGAGTATCCAGAAAAGAACGTGCGGTTCTCTCAGAGACCCGGAAATTTGTGTCCACCAGGTGCAGGAATTCTTCAACCAGTCTCCGCGATTCCAATGAAAGGGGTATGCCGAGGGCTGCACTTCTTTCAAAGATGTCCATAAGAATCGGAGGGTCTGCGAGAATCTCTTCGGGAGAGTGAAAGTGGAGTTCACCTGAGAACATGTGCAAGCCCGGAGAAATTTTCTCCGATCTTATGTCCTTTTTTGTCGGGCCGTGCCCGGGGAGATGCGTTTTCATGAAAGAACGGTGAAGCGATTTTATGGCGGACATGGATACATGGAGTTTGCTCAAGAATTGTTCCACGGCCGCAAATTGATCTTTCCTCCTGTATCCCAGCCTCCTGGCGATGCGCTCCTGGTATTCAAAACTGAGCCGGTCATTTTTCCTGTCCGACAGGAAGTGCAGATGGTTCCTTACAAGCCACAGGAAATCGAGGTGTTTCATGAGCAGTTGATATTCGCTGTGGGATAGCTTTCCCCGGTACTCCAGGTCTCTCGGGATCCTCAGATCGTAGAAAGTCTTTGCCGACCAGAGGATATGGTGGTAGTCCCTCAAACCGCCTATGCCTTCCTTGAGATGCGGTTCGAGAAGAAAACTGGCATCCCCGTAAGTGCTGACGCGGATTTCCAGCATGCTTTGCAGCCAGCGGCCGAAGGCCTTTGCCTTCTTCCTCACGCATTTGTCATGAAAATCTTCCACAAAGGCCAGGAAAACCTGAGAATCTCCGCAGATAAAGCGGGCATCGAGGAAAGAGGTGAATGCTTCAAAATCGTCGCCGGCCAGGGTCAGGCAATCTTTGGCAGTCCGGATACCGTACCCCAAATCAAATCCCAGATCCCAGAGGGGAAAGAACATCTCCTTTGCGAGTTCTTTAGCAGGGGAGGGTACGATGGACTTAAAGAGGATCATGATATCGATATCAGAGTGCAGGGAAAGCTCTCTGCGGCCATATCCCCCTACCGCAACGAGGGCAAAAGCCTTTTTTTCCTTGAAAAGCCGTTGTCCTGTCGGACTCTCTTGAAGGCTCCCGCGAAAATACTGGTCCATCATTTCCGAAGAAGTCCTCAGGAACAGGCCCGATTCTCTCCCTTCTTCAAAATGGGAAATCAGCTCTTCTCTGGCATGTTTCAGGTTTTCACAGGCCCGCGTCATAAAGTCTGCTCCGCAACCTTTCAAAGCAATGAATGTGCCAATACGTCTTTTGCCAGATAAGCACCGCAACAGCAAGGAATTCCTGATCCACCAGCAAGGCATCATCTTCCCGCAAGACGGGATTTCGCACAGCTCAAGCGGCGTTGCCTTCGTTCGCTCCTCCCTGCGACGTACTGTTTATACGTCTCAGTCGTCGCTCCTCCAGCACACTACACGGGATCTACGATGCGGCGCCTTGAATCTGACACCTTGCTGGTGACCAGGGATTTCGCCAAGTCCCCCGGTGAAACTCATGATGTGAAAATTAGATGGTGGATTTGGGGAAATTATGCGTTCGTTTCCTTATTCAGGGGTGCTCCAGAGAACATTTTTGTATTCTTATGCTCAAGAGAAATGGAGGCGTTTCGGATTTTCTTCCCACGGGAGGGCTTGCAAAAGAGTCACAGACTTTGAAATCGCACTTGCAAACCGGGGATCTTGCCAGTCCCTTTGGTCCGGATGTGCAGAGGGGAAATCTCCCTCTCTCCTACCGATTGCTGCGTGAGATGGGCGGACTCTTGTCTTTTGCCCAGGAGGGCCGTGGCAGGGTGTTTACGGTCGCACTGCCGAAAAAATTCCTTCAGGAGGAAAAACTTTTCGGACTATTACCGTCAGACGAAACTGATGGCCAGTTCGGGAAATTCCTTTTTTAACTCGTTTTTCACGCGCTTCATGACTTCGGCCTCGATCAGCTTCGTGATAACAAAACAACACGCCTTCGGAGTGCCGTAGGTATTGGCGAAGACATACAGGGCCTGCTTGTTCTCATTGTAACGGAACTTCTGGATGATTCCCAGTTCCCCTACCGAGAGGTTGCTCTCAGGTTCCTTGACCCTTTCGAGGACGCTGTCAATCTTGCGAATCATTTCGGGATCCATGGTCTCTATAATACCCCCCTTCAGTGTCCCATCTTCTTTAACTTAATCTCTGCTGAAGGGCTTTCAAGGATTGTGTCGACATTATGTTTTCATTCTGCTCCAGGAAGCGGGCCAGAACATCCAGTCCGATCAGGGGAGTCTCGGAAAAAGGCGCCTCAATGATGGGGATTCCCTTCAGCCCTCTTTCAATATGTTCGCAGGAAGAGTCGCACAGGATCTTGTTGATGATGATCTGGTTCAGGAAGATATTGACCTCCTTAAGGCCGTCGACAATTCGTTGTGATTCGGCGAAAGAGAGCAGATCCGGGTTCAAGACCAGGTTGACTTTCGTACGCTCCTTGTCTTCAAAGAGCTCTTTGAGGCTCGTGTACTCTTTCACTGATGCCTCGATTCTCGAGAGCACCTTGTCCGTCTCGATCTCCTTTTTCAGCAATCTGACTTTTGTTATGAGTTCCCGCTTTTTTATGATCTCCTTTCGCAATGCCAGGAGATGGTTGATCCAGACGAGGGAAAGGGAGGGAAGGCTGAAGAATTTCAGAGAGAGGGCTGTCGGCGCCATGTCGAAGATCAGAAAATCGTGCTCCAGGAACTTCCGCCGGATCTCCTTAAAACCGAGAATCAGGGCGTATTCTTCCAGGCCGGGGGAGTATTTTATCACCTTGAAATATTTTTCCAGGTTGAATGAGGTCAGGTAGCTGTAGGTTCTGTTGATCTGATTGTGGACATCTTTGAGATATCGCCTGATCCAGTACTCCTGATCTATCTCAATGGCCGTGAGATGAGGGATGATCTGCTTCGGCGAGTCTGAGAGCTTTTGCTCAAAAATGTCGGACTGGTTGTGGGCGGGGTCAAGGGAAACGAGAAGTACTTCAAAACCCTTCTGGGCCAGAAAGAGGGAATTCAGTGCGGCGGAGGTGGATTTTCCGACCCCGCCCTTTCCCATATAGAAGAGGTTGACTGCTTTTTCCATCATCACCCTATATTGAAGATCGAAAATAGCTGAGAAATCGGTTCACTGGCTGTATCCACCTTTTGCAGCATCAGAATGAGTTCCTTCTCCATGTACGGCATCAGGTCAAGTGAGATCTGCATGGGAGGAGACGGCATGCCGACAAAAGACCCCAGCACGAGGATGCCGAAGATATTTTCCATTTCTTCCACTTCACTCTCGATAGCTTCCACGGCCTTACTGCGGCCGACCCTGTCGCCGACCTGCCAGGTTTCCACCAGCATGTTTTTTATTCGCGCCAGTAACGCCTTCATTTTGCCCTGAAAATCCTTCTTTCATACTGTATTCGTTTTCGTGAAGGATAAAAATAGTAGACCGCGTAAAAGCATGCCAAAAGCGTTCCAACAAGATGGAACCGGGGGATCTCCAAAAGGAAACCTGCTAAGGCAATATAAGGAGTGATGAGAGCAATGTATAGGGTGTTTCGCTCAAATTTGAACAAAACATCTTCCGAGATCTTTTTTTCATGGCGGTTTTTGTTCACGAAAAGCGTGCGAAGAAGGAGAGGGAAGGCAATGCCGAAGGCGAAGGACAGGGCAAAAAGCGCGGGGGCGATTACCCATTGCAGAGTCTTGATCGCCCCCATGTCCGGTGCGGAAAATCTTCGAACCACGCTTGCAATGATGAACCCCAGTATTGCGGGGGCCAGCATTGCAATATAGCATTTTCTCAGTTGTATTTCCAAAGACGGCCCGCTCTTCCTGCTTTCAGTCTTGCATATTGATCATATTAATGGGAAGCAAGGCCAGGTGGCCTTGCTTCCGGTTGAGAGTGGCTCGAACATTTCGACGGTTTTCAGCTCGTCGCCTCTTGCGGCTGTCCGGCTGCGGTTTCTCCACCGATGGTAAAGAATCTGGCTACGCCCTCGATGACGATCCACACGGCCACAATAAGGATGGCGGCGTTGATGACGGTCAGCAGAGCGTTGTGCTTGCCGAGGAACATGGTCTGGTTTAAGATAACGCCCCATATGGTCATGACTGCCATGAAGATTGCCGGAAGACCGGAAATCACCCACTTCACACCACCCTTCTTTTTCAGGTACAGGGTGATAATCGTCAGGGCAAGGGCTGCGAGGACCTGATTGACGGCTCCGAACAGAGGCCACAGGGCCAGGGCTCCGGCGCCGCTCGCGCCGGCGGAAAAGGCCAGCCACAGGGCGGTCCCGACGGCGATGAGGGTTGCCGGGTAGCGTCCCGCCAGGAAGTTGAGTTTGATATCTCCGCAGAGCTCGGCAATGACGTACCGCTGGATCCTGGTGGCGGTATCCAGAGTGGTCCCGGCAAACGATGCCACGAAGACGCCCATGATGGTAATGGTTATTCCCACGGGAATGCCGATGGCTTCCACCATGTTGGCCGAACCCAGCACAAATGCGTTGATTTTTGACCCCAGTCCAGCTGCAGCCGCCCAGGAAGCGTAATGCTGGGTCCATGCTGCAACACCCATCAGGGTCTGGCCGTCCTTGGTGGTATACCCCATTCCGATGCCGGCCGCAACTGCGATAACGACCAGCGTGGCGAGAACGCCTTCCAGGAGCATGGATCCATATCCCACAAAAAGGGAGTCCTCTTCGTAACGCACCTGTTTCGCAGATGTGCCCGAGGAGACCAAAGAGTGGAACCCTGAAATAGCGCCGCAGGCAATGGTGATGAACAGGAACGGCCACATGGGCGGGGCCTTGGCGGGATTCATGGCCACGGCAGGTGCAACAATACTGAGGTGCCCACCGAACGACGCAAAAAAGACCCCGAGCACCAGGAGGGCCAGGGCCACAAATAACTGGTGAGAGTTGATAAAATCCCGGGGCTGAAGCAAGGTCGTCACCGGCAGGACAGAGGCGACAAAGGCATAAATAAGCAGGATGATTGTCCAGATGCCGGTGGGAGGAATGCCCGCGATGGTGG
>CAZEGG010000029.1:0-18616 GCA_964511755.1 uncultured Desulfobacteraceae bacterium
TTCGATGCAGGCTGCGAAGTCACTGGAGCGAAGGCCGGTTATGTTGCACTACTTAGTGGAGACGGAGCCGAAAATGAAGTGCTCTTTTTGGAATCCGGCGGGCTGTCGTGTGATGTTAGGCCCGATCTTCCCATGCCCATTCGAGGTCTCCGTGCCGAAGCATACCATAAGAGTGAGGTAGTATGGGAAAACGATTTCATGAATTGCGAATGGGCGAAATTCATGCCCCCTGGACACGTAAAGTTGCACAATGTGCTCTTCGCGCCATTGCCGATCAAAGAGAAGATCGTCGGCGTAATGGGGTTAGCGAACAAGCCGAATGATTTTACCCGCAATGACGCGATTCTTGCAGGTGCATTCGGAAATTTAGCCGCTATTGCACTCCAACGCAGCCAATCAGAAGAGCTTTTGCGAGAAAGTGAAAAGAAGTATCGTTTCTTAGCTGATGCAACGCTTGACTGCATTTGGATGCTAGACACGAATTTGGTATTCAGTTATGTCAATCCTGCCGTTAAATCCATCTTCGGTTACACCCCTGAGGAAATTATCGGTACGCCCCTTGCAGATTATTGCGACGAAGCGTATCTAGACGAGATTCAAAAGACTTTCGAGA
Source organism: uncultured Desulfobacteraceae bacterium (assembly GCA_964511755.1). GTDB lineage: Bacteria > Desulfobacterota > DSM-4660 > Desulfatiglandales > Desulfatiglandaceae > B46-G9. The sequence goes on from CAZEGG010000029.1 coordinate 614, forward strand.
AGGAATTATCAAAACATGATGAATCGGGCGGAACCATCTTCGAAACATGTCTGAGACACCGTGATGGATATAATGTCTCAATCGAAGTCACGGGAAGAACCGTATTCAATGAAGAAGGTCTCCCGATTGCTCTGCAGGGAACGGCCAAGGACATTACGAAACGGAAGCAGGCGGAGCAAGCCTTGCGCGACAGTGAAGCAAGGTTAAAACAAGCCGAAAGGCTGGCCTTATTAGGTCATTGGGAACTCGAGCTAACAAAGAGTGCAGTTTATTGGTCGGATGAAGTCTATAGAATATTCGAGGTTGACCCCCTTCAATTCGAGGTTTCCTATGAATCTTTTCTTAGTATGGTTCATCCGGATGAGAGGAAATTAGTAAACGAACGATATAGAGAGTCCGTCAGAAGCAAAGTCCCATACGACATAGAACACAGAATATTATTGAAAGACGGCAGAATTAAGTTTGTTCGTGAGCAATGTGTAACATATTACGATGAACAAGGAAATGCCCAGCGTTCACTGGGAACCATTCAAGACATCACAGAGCGCAAGCGCGCTGAAGAAGAAAAGAGAAGCCTCGAGGAGCAATTCCAACAGTCGCAGAAACTGGAATCCGTCGGTCAACTCGCAGGAGGAGTGGCCCATGACTTTAACAACATGCTGAGTGTAATTATTGGTTATGGTCAGGAGATCTTAGACCAGCTTCACAAATCTGATCCTTTGCGAGAATCCGCCGGAGAAATTGTGGCAGCCGGAAAACGCTCAGCCGAGTTGACGCGACAGTTGCTGGCCTTCAGTAGACGACAGACACTTCAGCCGGAAATCCTGGATATTAATCACCTCATTAAGAATCTTGAGAAGATGCTCCGCAGGCTCATCGGAGAGGATATCGAGTTGACGGTGCTGCCAGCTGAGAAAGTGGATAGTGTTGAGGTCGACCCAGGCCAAATCGAGCAGGTGATCATGAACATCACTGTCAACGCTCGAGATGCAATGCCACAAGGTGGCAAGCTTATTATCGAAACCGCCAATGCAGAGTTGGATGAAGTGTATGCAAGCAACCATGTCGGTGTGGTGCCCGGGAGGTATGTCCTGATTGCCATAAGTGACACGGGCTGTGGGATGAACGAGGAGACCAGGAGAAGAATTTTCGAGCCCTTCTATACGACCAAAGAGACGGGCAAAGGAACAGGCCTTGGACTCTCCACCGTGTATGGCATAGTGAAGCAGTCCAAAGGAAATATCTGGGTTTACAGTGAGCTTGGGCAAGGCTCGACATTTAACATTTATCTGCCTTGCACTGGTGCGGAACTGAAAAAGCAGAAAGTCACAAACACAAACGAAGAAAGCAAAGGTGAGGGAGAGAAAATTTTGGTGGTGGAGGATGAGCCTTCTCTGCGGAAGCTGTGTGCAATCATTCTAAAGAAGTTAGGGTATGAAGTGATGGTAGCTGCCAATGGTGGTGAAGCGCTGCTTCTTATAGAAGAAGAGAAGATACGCCCTGACCTTATCATTACGGATGTTGTTATGCCACAGATGAGCGGAAAAGTCCTGATAGATCGCCTCAAACAAAAGCTGCCGGATCTCAAGGCATTATACATGTCTGGGTACACTGATAATGCCATTGTTCAGCACGGTATTCTCAATTCAGATGTGCCTTTTATTCATAAACCTTTTGAGGTCAGAGAGTTATCGAGGAGGATCAGAGAGATCCTAAAGGAGAGAGGCGTTTAATAACCCGTAAGGAAGAGTTCCACGGGCTTGTCCGTAGGTATCTACTCCTTCCATGAGAAATAGGAGTTAGGTCAACCTGCAGATCATCACCGGCCGCCGGGTCGAAGTGGTGCCACTGGAAAGACGGATCCTGCAGGCAGAAAGTGGCACGGAAGAAAGGGAAATGGCGGTGTGCCGTAAAGACTCTCCAGACACCGGCACACCGCGGGTAAACGCGAGAATGATCAGAAAACGCCGTCTCTATCTTGCCGGTCTATACCACACGTGCGGAGTTTTTCATGGTCTTTGATTCCGCTGTCGGCGCGCTCTGTACCCTGCGTAAGTTTCTTCCCGTTGATGGAACACGAGGATAAGACGGCGATGGAATCCTGGTCCGTGTATTGTACATAGCCCAAGTAGGGAACGCTCCATTGACTATACGTTGCGGACTTGTCCGCTCCGTTTCCCCATATCCGCATCCGATACCGGAGCTTATAGGCTGTCACCGCGCCGGAGGCGAGGACAACCTGTTTCTTGTCGACCACATCGACTTTCATGCTTGCCCGAGCAACATAGCCGGGGAGTTCCCCGATTGTCAGGGTAGCGGCAGTGAACTTCGATTCACCTACATTCATCGGATACCATCCCTGCAGAAGCCCGGTCGAGAACTGCATGGTGTATGCGGCGCCGTCAATAAAAGCGGTCCCCCCCCAGAGATTTATTCTCCCCGCTTTTCTTTCGAGCCACTGCGTCTCTCTCCACTCGCCTCTTTCCCGTCTTTCGACCACATATACCATTCTGGACATATGAGATTCCCTGGCTATGACCTCATCGTGCGCCATATACCGGCCATCATTCCCTATCCCCTGATAGGTCCAGGCATTTCCCACCGCCAGACCAAAGATATTCGGTTGATCCGCTGCGCCGGCCCTGCCGGCAATTCCAAGAAGAAGAAAAAACGCCGCGGCACACAGGATAGTCTTTCTCATATCACACCCTCCTTTTCTGCGCTTTGCGAGACAGAATGACGCTTCCTCGTCGACATTCACCGTACAAGGAGAGCAAAGTCCATGCCGCATTTTCGATATTTTGACTGCCATAAAAAACGCGTAAAAACATCATGTTACATGGCCAGCGAGGCATTGTGGAGTCCGCCCATGCGTGCAGCGTCGAAGTTGATGGGTAATTTCACTCCTTTGTTGATAATAAGATTACATAGCCTGCTTCACGATCCGGTGAGAAGCTCACATCTCTCCATGCGCCAGGGGAAGGGCACGAATGAATTCTCTCTGCTCCTTATGATTGTTTATTTGCGGTGCAAAGGAAATTGCACCCTTGTGGTCCCGGTATTCAAGAATGGTGGCCCACTTGGCTCCATTGCCACAAAGAACAGCTCAGAGGAACCGTGCTGGGTCCCCTGAGCTGCATGATTTGGCGTGGTTTTAGTAGTTCCAGCAGTATGCCGGACCATAACCAGGATCGTATCCTGCACCCAAACGGGCTCCGGGATCGATCTTCCTGGCTTCGAGATTATACTCATTTTGCTTTTCAGCCAGTTTGGTCTTCAGTCCGCTGATCTCTTTCTGAAGGTCTTTAACCTCTTCGGGATTGGCGTTGGATGATCGCAGCAACCTGTCCAATTGGCCGGACTTTACCCAGATTTCATTTCGGAGGCCGCTCGTCTCCTCATAAAATCCATGGTTCAATTGATCCAGGCTGCTTCGTTGATTGGGGCCCAGGGTGCTGTATCCCGGACCGTATCCCTGATAGTACCCGGGTCCATAGCCTCCGCCGCAAATGGGTGTGCTGGCAAAGGCTGGTGCGGCCATTGCCACAACCAACAGCGCCAAACCAAAACCTAAAGCACTTTTTAACCATTTCATTTTCATACCTCCTTGTGATGGAGTGTTTGTTATGTTCTGTGGGTAAGTTAAGCATGCAACCCCTCCATCACAAGCCCAAGCGCATTGCCACGGTGCTTTTGCCTGTTTATCGGCAAATCGAGTCCTGAGAGCCGGTCAAAGATCCCACTCACTCTGCGGCAGTCAGAGGCCAAAAGCTTTACCATAGTATTTCGGCTGGGAATTCAAGAGTCGTGATTCAAAATCCGGACGGCGCAAGCTGAAATCCTGAAGAGCGCAGAAGCACAGATCAAGGCGCTCGGCCTACCGACGGATGCGGCGCGAAAAAGTGCTCCGGAAAGAGCCTTCCGCAGCCGCTCCACCTGCCTGTCGCCTAGTTGAGGCCGCAACGATACCTCTCGAATAATTAGGGAGATTGTGACCCTTTTCCCCGGCTTATGCAGCCCCCTGCGGTGTCACAGAGCCCTGTCTGGCCACGAAGCCCTGTGTCCCCAGGCCGGTAGCAGACGGTGTCCCGGCGATCTGGGCAAGATAGGTTTCTCCCAGGTTTTCGATATGGCTCCTGACATTGTCGAAGTAATTAAAATGAATTTGTTCTTCATCGATAATCGCTTCAAAGAGTTTTACGCTGGAACTGTCGCCTTTTTCCCTGCACACCAGGAGAAATTCATTATAGGTGTCGATGGTATTGTCTTCGAGGTCCGCATCAAAAATGAAGGCGGCATCCACTTTCTGCCCCTTCACAGTTTTGCCGGCCGAATCTGCAGTCGGTTCTCCACCCAGTTCTTTTATCCTCTCTGCGAACATCTCGGCGTGGCGCATTTCATCAATCGCAATGAGTTTGATTTTTGCAGCCATGTCTCCATAATCCATATCGTCCAGGTTGTAATGCTGGTTCATATACTGGTAGATGGCCAGCAGCTCCATGCTGCGGGCTTTGTTCAGTACGTCGATGACCTTTTGCCTCTTTTCTTGTCTGGTACCCTGATCCATGATGCGTCTCCATTTCTTCCCGAAAATCCTGACGGGATTGAAATCATGATTCTTAAGCCGCGAATTAGTTTCCATCCATAAATGGCTATTTTTCACAATCTCTGCGTCAATCTGCGGGATCATTTGTGCGACGTACTAGCGTACGTCTCCGCGTAATCCCTTGATTGTCTTGATCTTGCAAAAAATATCTCATTTCTGGGTTGGAAACCCGCTCGTGCCCAAATTCTATTTGTGGATGGGCACGAATAAGGAGTGTATTCTGAAATTAGTAGAAAAATGACCTCCAGAGGAAAATGAGGTCCATTGTGTATTTCACTGCAAATTGTGATGTATTTTACTCGAACCCGGTCGAGCGGCGAGATCGTCCGGTCCAACGCCGGATCCGGCCGTTTATTTCGGAACCGCATCAATCGATTTTGTTCAGAAGGATGTTTAACTCGATCCCTGCAAGATCCTCTCCCGGCGGGAAGATGCGCGTCGACGGCGGATCAGGGGCTTCTTGATCCGGACGCCTATTCTGTGATACTCACATACATGCCGGGGTCAGGAGCGAATAAAAGGAGAGGAGTCGGAAAAGAAAATGAAGAAAAAGACACTGGTGAGCTGGAGTAGTGGAAAAGACAGCGCGTGGGCGCTTCATATGCTGCGTCAAGACCCTGCTGTTGAAATCATCGGCATTTTTGCGGCAATGAACGAGAAGCTCGACCGCGTCTCAATGCACTCGACCAGGCAGGAACTGCTGCAGAGGCAGGCCGAGGCGGTCGGACTGCCTCTTGAAGCGATCAACCTTCCTGATCCCTGCTCAAATCGACGATACGAAGACATCATGGCGCGATTCATTAAGGAGACGGTCAGGCGAGGAATTGAAAGCATTGCTTTTGGCGATCTGTTCCTCGAGGAAATCCGGAGGTATCGAGAGGATCAGCTGGACGGAACGGGGATCGATCCTCTTTTCCCGCTCTGGGGTATTCCGACGGATGACCTGGCGGAGCAAATGCTGACCTCGGGAGTTGAAGCATACGTCAGCAGCGTTGATCTCAAAAAGCTGCCCTCGCGCTGTGCGGGCAGGAAATGGTCTCGGAAATTGATTGAAGAGTTCCCCAAGGATTGCGACCCGTGTGGAGAGAACGGAGAAATCCATACAGTGGTTGTGGGCGGACCCATGTTTCGGAGGACGGTGCCGGTCAGGATCGGGAAGACTGTCGAACGGAATGGCTTCGCATACGCCGACATCATCCCGATGGGCTGACCGGGTTTTAACCGGTTCCAGGTCCTGTTCGGGGACGGGCTCCAGCTAAGTCCTTCCCTCTGGCGAAGGCCCCTGACGGGTTCTGTGGATTCGGGGGCTGGAAGGCGGGCTGCTCAGGGAGGAGGCTCTTTCCGGAACCTCGGATCGGAAGAAATCCCTTCTCCCCTGAGTTTCCCTCGAGGGCCTCATCATCTTGAAAGACATGCTGAAGTTTCTTGCTCTTGAGAGGGAATTGAATGGGTGGGAACGCACAAAGTGTGGGGAGTGACATACCGCATCCTTCATTCCCTCATTCCGCGTCTGCTGGCCGGAGAATGGACAATATAGAAAAACGTGTGGGCAGCGCCGGAGCTCAATCGATCAAGATAATCCCGACCGGCCGGTTTCAGAAAGCACGGTAGAGACCGATGTAATAGGAAAATCGGTTGCTCGAGGTGTTGCTAAGCCCGCGGCCGACCGAGAAGAGGAGCTGGAAATTGTTCACCAGCGGAAGGCTGCCCCCCAGATTAAAGCCGTGAGTTTTCTGTCCATCCACTGTGTCTGCGGTCTGGTGGTACAGTTCACCTCCGAGGGAGAACTCTTCGGAGAACTGGTATTGAAGCAGAATACCGGAGAACCAATAATTCTTGTTGCCTGAACCGGGATTGATCCAGTAGCCGCCTCCTCCATAGGTAGTCCATTTCCCGAAATCTTTCTGGAGCCAGATTGGGATGAAATACCGGGCCTTTCCGTTTCCGAGGCCCCGATCCCGTTCGCCTGTGGGAATCTCGACAAGCGGGAAAATTCCGACAATAGGGAGAATATCCGTTTCATGAACAAAACGGTACTTTACCCCTAATTCCGTGTCGCCGTAGCCGAAGTGGGAAGGTCCGTCTTCCGGCGAATCGTAAGCCATGGGGGCGACCAGGTGCAGCATCACATCGGGCAGGGGGCCGTAATTAAACTCCACCGCCGGACCAACCCCGCTCGTTCCTCCTGCTTCATGGGTTCCCGCAGAAAAGAGGTATGCCTCGCTGTGATGGTAGCCGACCGGCTCGGGGTCGTCAGTGCGAAACGGTGGTCCTGCAACAGCAGTTGCGACCGAAAAGAGCACCAGAAGTGTAACAAGGACGGCTTTCATGATTCTTGACCGGAATCTGTTCTCATACGCACAGTATGAGAATACTCGATCTCTTGTGTCAAGCTAAATGCAAGCCTCATCTCATAAGGTCGCGGAGGCTCACCGACTCGGCTTCAAGACCGGGTCAACGGCCGATCATCTCTCTCTGCCAATCCGCCGTCGTATACGGTGTTCGAACGAAAAAAATACAAGATTGACCTAAGTTACATTAAAGGTTTCTTTTAAGACAATTCAGCGGATATAAAGCAAAGTGAGCAGCCGGAAGAGTTCGATGAACATGATTCACCGGATCAGCGAGTTGCAGGATTTGTATGTGCTGTCCTGGCGCAGTCTCTCGGGTCTGCTGAGGAGACCGTTCTATCTGAGCGACACCATTGAACAGATGGACTACACCGGGGCAGGCTCGCTTCCGATTATCCTCGTCGTATCCGTCTTCGTGGGGATGGCGCTGTCCCTTCAGCTGGAGACCCAGCTTGCCTTTATGGGGCTTCAAAACTACACCGGGAGGGTGGTAGCCATGGCGGTCATCAGAGAAATAGGTCCCGTCACCGTCGCGCTGGTGTACGCCGGAAGGGCGGGTTCCGGGATGTCCTCGGAACTGGGATCCATGGTTCTCGGTCACCAGGTGGACACCTTGAGAGTCTTCGGCGTCGACCCCGTAAAAAAGCTGGTGATCCCAAGGATGCTCAGCTCGGTCGTCATGCTGCCCGCGTTGACGATCATCGGCGACACGGCCTCTCTTCTGGGGGGATACTACATAGCGGTGTATGTGAGTCACCTGAGTGGTTCAACTTACTGGCTTTCCGTCCGCAACGTATTGTCCTTCGGCTATGTTTTCCCCGGCATCATAAAACCCTTCGTTTTCGGATACCTTATCGCCTGTATCAGCTGCCATATGGGCCTTGCGACAAGGGGAGGCGCATTGGGGCTCAGGAGTTCCACGACGCGGGCCTTCGTGGTCTCCACCATGAGCATCATCGTTTTCGATTTTCTCATTACAAAGGTAGTCATCTATCTTATCGGGTATTAAGGGCCTTGATCATTTTCGAAAACATCACCTTCTCGCGCCGTGACAAGCCTGTGCTGAAAGGAATCAGCTTTTCGATAGAGGCAGGTGAACGCTCTGCCATCGTGGGCGGGAGCGGAGAAGGCAAGACCACCATTCTGAAACTCATCATGGGCCTTATCAGACCCGATTCGGGAAGCATCATCATAGACGGCGAAGACATCACCACCATGAACGAAGCACAGCTGAGAGAGGTGAGGATGAAATTCAGCATCGTTTTCCAGGAAGGTGCGCTGTTTGATTCTCTCACGGTCGGAGAAAACGTCGCGTTCCCGCTGAGGGAATACTCCGGCAAGTCCGAGGAAGAGATCGAGCAAAAAGTGAGAGAACTCCTTCGCATTGTAGGAATGGAAGATGCCATTGACCTGATGCCCGAGGAACTGAGCGGCGGGATGAACCGGAGGGCCGCCATTGCCCGGTCTCTTGCCGCGTGCCAACCGAAAATGTTCCTCTATGACGAACCCACGAGTGCCTTGGATCCCGCCAATGCCAATGCAATATTACGGCTGATCACAGATCTTTCCCATGGCGGCCGGGGCTTTATTCTTGTGAGTCACGAGGTTCAAAATGCACTGAGAGTCGCCGACAGGTTTCTGCTGCTGAAGGAAGGTGCGCTGCTTTTCGATGGCGACAAGGAGACCTTTCTTGGATCGCCTGTCGCAGATATTCGGGCATTTGCCTCTGCCGTCATGTAAAAAGGAGATCGGACTGATATGCTGGATAGAAACAGAAAATTGACCGTATCGAAGTTCAAGGCGGGGTGGATCGTCAGCACTGCTTTGATGATCGTCTTTATCACCATCTTCTTTTTGGGGGATATTACCAACTTGTTTGTGCCACAGACGATGCTTGAACTGAAGGTCAGGAATGTGTCCGGATTAAGAAACGGTGCCCCCGTCTGGCTGTTGGGAGTACAGATCGGGAGCGTAAAAAGTATCAGGCTCCGTTCGGAAGGGCCCATTGTCTTCCTCTCAGTGAACAAGAGTGAATTGCAGTATATCCACCAAAACGCCCATGCGGTCATCCGTACCATGGGACTCCTGGGAGAGATGTACCTGGAGATCGAACCGGGCACGGTTGACGCGGGACCGATTCATCCTGGGTCGGTCATTCCGGGGGCCGCCGAGATCGGGTTCAAGCAAATTATGGCGACCAGCACCCAATCCATTGAAAAGGTCCATCAGTTCATCCAGAAATTGGATGAACTGATTGGAGAGATCGTGGGAGGAAAGGGGACTCTCGGCGAATTGATCAAAAATCCCGACGTGTATCAGAAGGTGAACCAGACGCTTGAAAACCTCTCCTCGCTTCTAAACGAGTTCAGGGAAGAGAGAGGGAGCCTCCAGCTCATGGTCAAAGATCCTTCGCTGTACAACAGAATGCTTTCGGCTGCCGCATCTGTTGAGAAATTCGGACAAAAACTCGACAAGAGTTCCGGGACCCTGGGAAAGCTTATCAAAGATCCAACTCTGTATGACAGGTTGAACAGCTCTGCGGAGCGGCTCGCAGCAATTCTTGGGAAAATCGACAGAGGAGAAGGCTTGGCGGGGAAAATGGTGAGGAGTGAAACGTTTTCAAAGGATCTCCAGGAGGTTCTTGCAAGTCTGAAAGAACTGATTCAGGATATCAAGAAAGATCCTCACAAGTATTTCACTATTCAACTCTTCTAGAGCATCCACAAGAAGCTGAGTTGGCGAACACATCGATAGCTCCTGCCGATCCGGAGCCTGAGGGGGATCTTCTGTTCAGAGAAGCCTCTCTGATGCCTCCCGGTCCGCGCATAATGCTCCTTGGGTCCCTCCTTCCCGAAATTTACGGCGGCGTCCCAACCGGGAAAATAACCTACCCCCTCCTCGTCGGCAGGATCACTTATCTTTCCGGTTTGCTGAGATGACAAAAAAACCTTGGTTGACAGGTGAAGCAGAGGTACGTTAAGAATGACGGGATTTCGCGCAGGAAATGCTGTGAGCGTCGGAAGCATACTTCGACGAGTCGGACCTGCCTGCGGGATCGTCTCGCCCGGTCGAGTGTTCTCTTTCAAGTCACGAACAGGCTATCGAGCAGGATGAGGGAAGGAATGTAATGATGAGCGTCTCTAAAGAGGAGCAGCCCGGGTCGTCCGATAGATTGGATGCAACTCAAAAGAGAGAAAGCAGGAGCCGTTTTGCCAAGCTTTCGCTGGCGGCTTTGGGTGTCGTGTTCGGCGACATTGGAACCAGTCCACTGTATGCTCTTCGCGAATGCTTTCATGGCGAGTACGGCATCCCCATAACCGATCCAAATGTCCTCGGGGTGCTTTCTCTCATGTTTTGGGCGCTTGTGCTGATTGTCGCCTTCAAGTACCTGACGTTCGTGCTGAGAGCAGATAACAACGGTGAAGGGGGCGTTATTGCGTTGGCCGCGCTCATAAGGCGGGCAAATATCAAGAAAAGCCAGGGAATAGGCCTTGTGGCAGTAGGCCTTTTTGCGGCGTGCCTGCTGTACGGAGACGGCATGATTACTCCTGCCATTTCGGTACTCAGCGCCGTTGAAGGCATTCGGATCATCACGCCGGTGTTCAAACCGTATATTATTCCTTTAACCATCGTCATACTCGCCGGACTGTTTCTTTTGCAGCGCCGCGGCACTGCACGGGTGGGAACCCTTTTCGGTCCGGTTATCCTGCTCTGGTTCGTTGTGCTTGCCACTCTTGGAGTCATCCACATTGCCCGCAATCCTAAAGTGCTTTCCGCCTTGCTTCCCTGGCATGGAATACTGTTCCTCGCCCGGAACGAGTTACGTGGTTTTGTGGTCCTCGGCGCTGTTTTTCTCGTCGTCACGGGCGCCGAGGCGCTCTACGCCGACATGGGACACTTTGGGAAAAGTCCCATTCGTTTGACATGGTTCATCCTGGTGTTCCCCGCCCTGGTGCTCAACTATTTCGGGCAAGGGGCTCTCCTGATGCTGAAACCGGAGGAGTCTTATCATCCATTTTATGCGCTGGTTCCCGGCTGGGCACTGGTTCCCATGGTGTTGCTGGCAACAGTAGCCACCATCATAGCTTCGCAGGCTGTCATCACCGGCTCGTTTTCACTCACCCGGCAGGCGATCCAGCTTGGATATCTCCCCCGGCTCAGAGTCTCGCACACCTCTGCCGCGCATATCGGTCAGATATATATTGCTCCCGTGAACTGGCTCCTCATGATATGCACTATCGGCCTGGTTCTCGGCTTTCAATCGTCCAGCAAATTGGCCGCCGCATATGGCGTTGCCGTTACTTCGACCATGCTCATCACTACGACACTCTTCTTCGTAATTGCGCAGCGCAAATGGGGATGGAGTCTGCCGGCGGCCGGGGCGCTCGCAGGACTCTTCTATCTGGTCGATATCCCTTTCTTCTGTGCGAACATCAGCAAGATTTTTCACGGCGCCTGGTTCCCACTCGCGATCGGAGCAGTGTTCTTCATCGTGATGTTGACATGGAAGAAAGGTCGAAATATCCTCGTTAAGCAGCTAATGAATCTATCGCCGACCATCGACGAGTTCAGGAAGACCCTTGAGGCAAATCCGCCGCAGAAAATAAGAGGCCAGGCTGTCTTCCTCACAGGAAATCCGAACAGGATTCCGCAAGCTCTTGCGCAGAACGTGAATCACAACAAAATCCTTCACTCCGAGATAGTCATTCTCCACTTCAAGACGGAAGATGTCCCGAGAGTCCCGAATTTTGAGAAGATCGAAGCAGAGAAGATATTCGGCGGCTTTTACCGGATAATTGCACATCATGGATTTATGGAAACGCCAAAAATAGAAACCATCTTTACCTTAGCCCGGGAAAAAGGCGTCGAGATCAATTTTGAAAACCCGAGTTTCTTCCTTGGGCGGGAAAAACTCGTCATCGGGGAGAAGCCGAAAATGAGCCGGTGGCGGTCGAACCTGTTCCTGTTCCTTTCCAAAAATTCAATGGACGCCAGTTCATTTTTCGACATCCCTTCCGATCAGGTTATCGAAGTGGGCGTTCAATTCGAGCTGTGAAAGGCGAACAGCTACAGGGTAAGAGATGCCGAAGCCCCGCGTCAATCTTCGGGATCACTTGTGCGACGTACTAACGTGCGTCTCCGTGTAATCAATTGATTTTATTTATCTTGTAAAAAACATCTCATTTCTGGATTGGAAACTCCCCAGTGCCCGAATTCTATTTGCGGATGGGCACTACTTGGAGAATGCTGCGGCATCACATCTGCTTGAACAGATGCAGATAGCTTCGACTGACGGTGAGCAGTTCCGGTCTTTCTCTGAGTCTGAGTACCCCCCGACCGGTAAAGGAACGACTGACCTTCTCGATCTTTGATACATTTACGATGGTGCTCCGGTGGATCTGCCAGAATAGATCGGGGTCCAATTCCGCTGCCAATTCTTTGATGCTTTTTCGAATGAGCGATTCCCCGTTTTCGGTCATAACCAGGGTGTACTTGTCCCTGGCCTGAAAGTAATCCACCTCTCCCACCGGGATGAGCCGTATGCTGTCTCTGACCTGGACTCTGATCCAACGCAGATAATCACTTGAAGTCTTGCCATTCAGCCTGGCCAGTAGGTGTTCGACCACCCCGGCAAGATCCGCTGGTGGGACGGTGGAGATATCCAGCTGTTTTCTGAGCCGGTGAACAGTCTGCATCAATCTTTCCTTGGAAACCGGCTTAACCAGATAATCCACTGCATCCCGTTCGAAGGCTTCCACTGCGTACTGATCGTACGCGGTGACGAAAACAATGCGGCAGATCCCTGCGATCTCCTTGGCTACCTCCAGTCCGGAAAGCCCGGGCATTCTGATATCCAGAAAGACGACCTGTGGTTTCTCGGCCGCGACCAGCTCAAGCGCCTCCCTGCCGTTCCCGGCCTCTCCGCAGATCACCAGATCAGGCCAGGTCTCTGCCAAAAGGGATTTGAGGTAGGTTCTCAGTTCCTTTTCATCGTCGGCAACGACGGCTTTATGGGACATGCTGCTCGCCTCCATCCTTCGGCACTTCGATCACCGCCTTGACCCCTCTCGGTTTGTTCTCTTCTATAACCAACCGTCCCCTTTCCCCGTAAAGCAATCGCAAGCGTTCCCGGACGTTGGTCATGCCCACACCGGCCTCGGAATATGAGGTGAGTCCGGTTCCGCTGTCAATAATTTCGGCCCTGATCAGGCCGTCCTTTTCTTCGATTCTTATGAGGATCTCCCCTCCCTGAATCTGCGGTTCAAGACCGTGCTTCACGGCATTTTCCACCAGGGGCTGGAGGAGCATGGGGGGAAACGGCTGTTCCCTGAGGTTATCCGGCAGCTCAATCCTGAAACGGAGCCGGTCACCCATCCGGATCTTCAGGATATTCAGGTAGGCTTGAATGATTTCGATTTCCTGATTCAGGGTAATGAGATCATGGCGGGTCCGGGACAGAGAAGTGCGCAGGTAATGGATCAAATCCACCAGCATGGCCTTGCCCCGGTCGGGGCTTGTGTCTATGAGGCTCAGGATGTTGGAAAGGGTATTGAACAGAAAATGCGGTTCGATCTGGGCCTGAAGCAGTTTCAGGTTCGCCTCGAGCGCCTCTTTTTCTTTAGACAGGCGCCTGATTCTCTCTTGCTGAATCTCCTCCCGGGTGACCCGCAATCTGGCCTTGGAGAAAAAGAAGTAACTGATTGCGCACCCGAAAACGATTGCCAGTATGATCGCCTGCAGCAACTCTCTGGGCGTCCATTTGAGGGCCACTGAAAAGAATTGCCGGAGGATAAAAGGGCCCAGGTACAAGCCGATCAAGGTCCCTCCGGCCACCCCGATGATGAGGCTCCAGACTATGGAGGTGATTTTCTGCGGTCTGAGCAGCCACAGGACAAGGTGAATGAGCGAAGAGATGGAAATCCCGAAACACTCTGAAATGATCAGAACGGTGAGAAAGGAATCGCCGATGCCGATGACGGTCAGGAAAACTGCGATCAAGGCGGAGATGATAATCGCAAAGAGGAAACCAGAGATGAGATGCCTCGAGTTGAGATGCTGATTGATAACATCTGGCTGTTCTTGATTATGTAAAAAATATCTCATTTTTGGACGGACACTTTCTAAAAGGTGTATTGCAGACCGATCATCCATTGATAATCCAGGAGGCTCCCGAACTCCGTATCGTCGCTCCCCTCGTTCAGAGTCCCGACGGTAAAAAGCTGGACGTGATTTCCGAGCATATAAGATGCAAGTGCCGTCAATTGCCCGGACCAGTCATCCAGATTCTGTGTCCACCGGAAGGTCAAGTCCAGGCAGTCTTTGATATTGGTCCGGTTGTACTGGAGAAGGGCATAGTTCCTTCTCAGGAGCCGCAATCCTGTATTGAGCGTATGAGCGAGTGTTAACTGCCCCAAACCGGCTGCGGGTCCTCCGTAAGAAAGGGCTGCCGCCGCTTTTCGCCGCAAGGCATAGTAACGATCCGCCTCAGCGCCGTTATACCCCGGACCGTAGTAGGCGTATTCCCCCGTAAACGTCCCGCCGTCCGCGAATGTATAGGAGCTTCCCAGCAGGATCACCGGCAGGGCAGAGGAGTCGTCCTCGTAGATTCTTTCCATGGACGCACCGAAAGGTGAATTGTCAGCCTGAGGATACAGGGCATACACGCCCCGGATCATGGCGCCTTCGGCATAGACGAGAACGGCGTCGGAGACAGTCAGGCCGCTGAAAAAGCCCAGGCTGTTCTCGGAATTCTCCCGGTGCGTGATGATAACTGATCCGTAGCCCTCCCGCCCCTGGTAGTCGGCTTTGAGGGCATAGGCTCTTTCAAAGGGACCGGGCAGATTGATGTCGTTTCGTCCCTCGTCCGTATTTGCGATGAAGGATACCGTCCAGGCACTGTCCGGAATCCAGACCACCCGGCCGAAGTCCATGCCGGGGACCTCTACATAAGGGTTGCGGCGGCCATTGTCCAGGAAAAAGGGATTGGAGGGCGAAAAGAGAAACGAGGGCCCCCACTGCAGATTTTCCCGGCCATAGGATACGAAAAGGTTCTCCCGTGCTTTCCATCTGGCCAGCCATTCATTGACGTACGCATCGTTGTCCCAGTCTCCGGTCCCCTCACGGGACCCTTCTTCCCATACCTGGTATTCGAGATGCAGCCGTGGTTTGACCATGAGATCAAGTGCATCGGTGTTGAAAGCCAGATCGGGTCGAAATTCCATATTCCCGGTGTACCGCGGGATCTGCAGGAAATTGTTGTGCGGATTCTGGCTCGAGTCGGACGGCTGCTGGATAATGCCGTAGCCCAGGACCCGGAGATCAAAACGGACCGCTTCGGTCAGTTTGCCGAGTCCGGATGGGGCCAGGCCGTCGTCCTCTGCGCACAGCATCGGTCCCGGCCGCCACAGTACCCCTCCGAGGGCCAGGAAAATGATGAAGACATGCAATTTTTTTGACGAGGTTGTTTGCATCTCTAGTTTTAACCGAACCCTCCATCTCTGGTGGAGTACCGGAAGAGGTTCTCCCGGTCTACTGTCTAAAAGAGCGGGGTGCTCAGGAAGGGAGCCATTTCTTCCGTTCCGAGTCTTCCGGGCTGGTCTTTTCAGCGACTTATCAGTGTGGGATAGCTACCCCCTCCGCATTCTCGACTTCGTCGAGCTGCGGGTTCCCCCACTGATAAGTCACGAAAAGACGGCGCCCTCTCGCCAGTCACTCCAGAAAAGACTCCCTCCCTGAGCCTCCCCCGGGCGGCTTCCTGACTCTTTCCGCCCTGAGGGAGGATGTACACTCATCTTGTCAACAAGTTGAGGTTGAACACGGAATCCGGAATCTTCCTGATGACGACCCGGCCGTAGTTCATGGTTGTCACGTCGTTTTTCATCAGCGCATTGGTGATAACCATTTTCGAAATGAACTCCCGGGGTTTGCCGTTGATGGTGATGCTGTTCCTGTATTCGAATACGGCGGTCTTGAACATCTTTCCCGAGACGGTATAAAATTCGGCCTTGACCCCCACCAGCCTCTCCATGGATATCCAGTAGCGGATGCGGTCATACGTGGCCCTGTTGTCCGAGGCCTTCAGGTCGAAAAGGTAGCATTTTTCGCCGTTCACCGTGTCTTCCGACGTTTTTACGATGGTATAATCTCCCGCATAATTGGTGGATGCAATATCGCCGTTGGCCGCGCCTCCCAGCAGTTTCTGCCGGGGCGAAATCGGGACCGGTTTGGACAGGCCCGGTTTTGCAAACCACATGTTGCGGTCCAGCATCAGGAGCTTCTGCCCCTTTACATTGGGGGGTGCGAGGAACTCGGCCAGAGAATTGAAGCCCCGGGCCCTTACGCGGAGCGTCCTTTTCTGCTCGCGGCCCCTTTCGACGGATCGGATATCGATCCGCCATTCCACTCCCTCTGCATTTCCACGCGCCTGATCCGCCTTCCGAAGGATATCCTTGGGAGACAAGGAGGCATAAGCAGAAGAAAGACTGAGAACCATGCCCATCGCCACCGCACAAATGAACGCTTTTCGGAGCGTTTGAGTGAATCGTTTGGTCATTATTCATTTTCCTCCTGTCGTTTTACTGACTATTTGGAAACCTTGTTCTAACATCCCGGTCAGAGAATAAGGTTATGCCGAATCGGAAACCAAGGTGATGCAGTGATCCAGCGTTTGGAGTGAACTAAAGTGAGCTGGAGTTCATGGAAAGCATTGCTTTTTGTTCAATAGAACGGAACTAAACTCCTCAACTCTGGTCACTTTAGGCATTTTAGATCACTCTAGTCACTCTGAAAATGCAGGTACACCCAAGCTCCTTCCAGGGGGCGACTCAAAGCCTGACACTCTGAACACGCATCTATATTATTCCTGTTAAACATGGCCGAGGGCGTCCACCACATTCTGTCTTGCTGCCCGCCTGGCCGGAATAATGGCAGCCAAGAGGGAAAGACCCACCAGACAGACTACCAGAATGAAGAGAAAATGGGGGACCAGGTCGACCACCAGAGGCACGGGCGTAGAGACGCCCGGAGGCGTGTAGGTGGGAGAAATGAGCTTAATGGCGCCCCACACGATTACATGCAGAAAAATTCCGATGATGCTGCCGAAGAGCCCCAGAAGCCCTCCCTCCAGAGCGAAAATGAACGATACGCCTCTCCGCTTCAGTCCGAGCGCCCTCAGAGTTCCGATCTCTCTCGTTCGCTCCAGGACAGCCATGCCCATAGTGTTGACGGTGCTCATGATCACGATCACCAGGACGATGGAAAACAGGAAGAGAAAGATCATGTCAAACATGCCTCTGACCTTATTGTAAAACAGGGAGAGTTCATTCCAGGTCTTAATCTCAACCTGAATTCCGGCCTTGCTCAGTCTGTTCAGCAGTTCCGTTCGCATGGCCTCTGTCTGCTTCCAATCTTTCAGGAGAACGACGATTCTTTCAGCGGATGTCGTATCCACGAGCGACTGGGCAAAGTCGAATGTGCACCGCATGTATTTGTCGTTCGTCGCATCCGAGCCGGTGTCGTATACTCCGTTGACGAGGATATCCATCGCGTTCATCTGACCGCCCAGGGTGGTCGCCATAACGACCCCGTCGGTACCGGGCGTGAAGCCGAGGTACCGGGCCAGATCCTGACCGACTTCGACCCCGTAAGTGACCTTGTCGTCCAGGGTCTTTCCCTTCACGGGCCTGAAATCAGCCCAGGCGCCCTTGATGACCTTCTCATCCTTCGGGACCACTCCCTGCGCGATGAAGATGGTGGATGCGGTCCCGTTCGACACAATGCCGCTCACATGGATCTGCGGGGTAGCCACGACCACTCCATCCTCAGCTGCGACGATTTTCATGATCCGCCCGGTTTCCTTCTTCGAGAGCATGTATTTTTCCGGCTCGAGCTTTCCTTTTTCATTCCATCCGGCCTTGAAAATCGTCAGGTTTCCGAGACCCTCGCCCCGGATTGCCGAAACCCTCAGTCCATAATACATGTAGCTGACATAGCCGTAGAAAAGGCTGACGGCCGCGAAGCCCACGCCGATGGCCAGCAGGGTGACAA
>CAZEGG010000030.1:0-18589 GCA_964511755.1 uncultured Desulfobacteraceae bacterium
ATGGCATCTCTTACGCTTCGAAAAATCGCCTGCAGACTTCTCCGATGTTTTTCCAACTCTTCTTCCGTTCGTTTGCGATCAGTTATATCACGAACAACGCTGCGAAACCCAACTCGATGTCCTTCAGAGTTTTTGACTAAAGATATAGAATTTTCTATAATCCTCTTGTCCCCATCTTTTCTGATTATCTCATAATGGAAGGCCTTGTCAGGTGCCTGTTTCCGGAAGACTCTGTTGTAAGCTGCAAACACCCTTTCTGCCATTGCCTCTTCCATATAGTCCCGATAATTCAACTCGAGGAGTTCTTCTCTGAGGTACCCGGTTATCCTGCAAAACGAATCGTTGCAAAACACTGTGTTCCCTTTGAGATCAACTTCAACATACCCTTCTTCGATCTCTTCGAGGATACTTTGATGCCGTTCCTCATATTCTTTTGACGGACCTCTATTTCGTTCGCTACCATTAAGTCCTTGCCCTGATACATTCGAGTCTAGCTTCGACCCGCTGTATCTGCCCGCGTTATCCATGTAGGCTGTCTCCATGCAACTCCAAAATTGTTGCGGCTAGTATACGAACCAATTCTCAATATCTTTCTCTTAACTTTTTCCTTTCAGAATATGTGAAAAATCCAGACCCTGTCAACAAATTGCCAAGTTGTTCGTTCCTTGCACGCCGCGGTTTGGGATGTTTCTCGGACTACGCCTCCAGATGAAAGTATGCATACTTGAGGTTAAGTCTCTTGTGGGAAAAGGGGTCATACCTATTTATCAGCCTTTTCTGGTCCCCCTCATTTTCGAAGAGTAAACACCTGCTTGAGTTCATTGCTCATCTTTTCAGGAAATGCCACCCTCCTCCAATACCTTCCCCTGCTGTGCTCCTTTCCGAATGGCCTCCATATCTTCGGATCCATCCTGCCCAAAAAAGAATCCTTGAGCGCCGCCTTCGTGAGGTTTGGTGCCAGGTCGTTCTTGTACCAGAGCGAGTTTTTCAAATTCAGTTTCATGCTTCCTTTAGATCTTTGGTGTCAAACAACTCCCGGTCCGACCATCTTCATGCCATGGTTAGATCGATATTATATTTTTCCCTGACTTTCTGTTTTATCCATTCTTCAGCATCTGCTCTGTCTTTGAAAACCATTGTCTCCCACTTGAGGCCTTTAACTTGAACAACAGTTTCCCACATACGTGAGACACCAAATTCAAGATTTTTCTTCGCTACAATTGCCGCGGACCGGCCGCTGGCGTGCGGGCAGACTTACTTGTCCGCATGCGCCGTCGTCACCAGTTCATCTGATGAATGCTATGGGTAACTGATTATATTTTATCAATAAGTCATCAAGTCATCAAGGTTTTCATAGAGCTGTCTTGGTCCGATTCCCGTCCACCGGCACACACGGCACGCAGAAGGCACGGCGGCTTTGGCGGTCGACCTTAATGCGTCTGTCCGTTCTTCTCCGGTTTTGCCAGGAAGGCCTGTTTTGCATACCTGTCAAAACCGACAGACTCATAGAACCTGTAGACTTCTTCAGTCTTTCTCCCCGTCAGCAGCATGACTTTGTAGCATCTCCTGCTCCATGCATAGCTCAGTACATGCTTCAGCAGAGTGCCGGCATACCCTCTGCGCCTGTAGTCACTGTGGGTCACCACATTTTCAATGACGCCATAGGGTCGACAACCTCGAGTGAGATTGGGAATAATGCTCAATGTGCATGACGAAATCAGCTTCTGACTGGCAAGAGTTCCAAAATACTTGAAGTGTGAATTCTCCTGTATCTCCTGCCAGACCTTCTCCACCATGTTTCTTTCCGGCAACGGGTCGTCGTCTGCATGCATGTGGGAATACAGAACAAGCAGCTCTTCCAGGTCTGTTCCCCTCAATTCCCTTATTTCCATCGTGCCTCTTCTTTGCCTCCTATTCCGCCACTTGTTTCATTGCTTCATAAGCCCCGCTGATCGCACCCGGAATTCCGCCAATTTGGGTTGACCAACAGGATCCGATGAAGAGGCTCTTGACAGGCGTGATGGTTCCTCGCGAGCGCATATCAGGATAGAATCTCTTGCGAGGGTTCCAACTCCACGACGACGAGGCGCCTTTGGTATTGTGCGTATAGCGTTCGAAGGTCAGCGGCGTCGCCGCGTCTTTCAAGATGATCTTCTCTTTCAGGTTGGGAATCAATTGCGCCGCCGTCTCGATCATGCCGGTCGCGGCCAGGCTTTTGAGCCTTTTATACTCTTCCCGATTGCCGCCGCCCCAATCATCCATCCAGCCGGTCGGACTCATGGTCTCGATCATCAAAGAAGATTTCCCTTTCGGCGCAAGTTCGGGATTCATCAGCGAGGGAGAGTAGATCTGACAGCCGGCTTTTGCAAAATAGGCTTCATCTTTTGTATCGGAGAAATCGACATCGGGACCGTCCGGACGGTAAAAGACGAGGGGGACCTTCATGAGTCTCAGCAGTTCATCTTCGGGCATATCAAGCCCGAGATATACCACGAAGAAGGCTTCAGACACGGCCGCATTCCTTATGCGCTCACGGGTTCCGGCGGGTATCAGCGACTTGTCGTCCAGCAGTTCGAGCATCGTCTTTTTGTAGTCACCGCAGGAAATGACATAATCGGCCGGAAACCGCTCCCCTTTGGAAACGACACCTTCCGCCTGTCCGTCCCTGGTGACGATTTTCTCTACAGGAGAGCGCAGCTTCAATTCCCCACCGAATTCTTTGAACCTCGCGGCAAGGGTGTCTGCCCAGAACTGCATGCCCTTCTTCACAGTCCAGTAGTCTTCGAGAAAACCTTTGAAAGATGCTGCCATGATCCAGGCGGCCTGGTCCGGATAGCCCCCGGAGACCAGGAGCGAAAACAGTCGAGACCCCTTCTCGAAGTACCTCCCGACGAATTCTGAGGCGGTAGTGTCACCGATTTTCCCGAGTACTTCCATGAACCTCATCCCTGATCTCATCATCTCCTGCATGGCAGCCTCATATTCCGGGCCTTCATACATGGCCGGCATGGGTTTCCCGGTGAACGGTATTGCATTGACGATTTCGCCGAGGTCGCCGAAGAACCGTTCGAGCTTTGCTCTATCGGCCGCGAACGTATTGAGATAGACCTGCTTCACGTCCTCGTAGCTCTTCGGGATGAAATCATATTCCCGCGCTATGATCCTCATCCGCTGTCTCACGAACTCGACCTTATCCTTGAGCCCGACATCTTCCATAGCTTTGTTGACCGAGGGCGTGCTTTCCAACGCGAGCGTCCCGCTTTCGAAATAGAAACCCTCTCTCCAGAAACCTGCGGTGTACCCGCCCGGCCTGACATGGGATTCAAATATCGTCACCTTGTGTCCCTTCCTGGCGAGCAGATTGCCGCACAAGAGGCCGGAGAGTCCCGAGCCGATAATAGCAATTCTTCTCATAATACCCCCTCCTCAGGAATAGAAATTCCTAAACATCCCTCGACAAGTATAGTTTCTTCACTCTTGTTTGTATTGACCAGACGCCGATAACCCAAAGCCAAGCATAAACAAATGTACCTATGTAATCCCGGAATTTGACCTGAGCCCTACGCTCTATCAGAACAATTAATTTAGAGATAAAATACAACGCATAAATGTTGCAGACAAAATATATCAAATGAAATGGCACTGACAAATTAAGAGGAATAATATCGGATAGAAACAGAACGGAAAATAAAAATTCATAAATCATGCAAATTTTGAAGCGAAGTATAGGAATATTTAAATATGTCGAATATTTTTCATACAGTAATACACCTATGCTGTATATCCACAGAAGATCGGTCCACACACCTGTCAAAAGTAAGCTACGGGAAACATAAATGGAGGTTGATGTCGGCGGGACCACAACAAGTGAAACAAGCGGGAGAACAAACAAGGAAAAAATTTTCCATGAAGGAGCCGTGACAAAAAAAATCAATACAGATCCTGTCTTCATATCATGACTGCAGTAGCAGCAACGAATGCAAGATATACGTGTAATTCCATGTTGAACGACTCCTGTCGGGCCATGTGCCAATAATTGCTCCATGAGAAGCGTGGTTTTTGTTTACGCATATGCCCAACATTGCCGGAGTGATATTGACGCGAGTCAACCAGTCCAGTGCCATGAAGTTTACCTTACCTTTGAGGTGTGTTCCAAGAATCGTCTGCGTCCAAGGAAGACAGAAGCGGTCCTTTTGTTCAAATACTTGTTTCATGTTGGTGCTCCTTTATTGGTCCCGCCGACCCCGAGTCGGACCTCATCCAACATTCAATGAGATCAATAGAGGCGGCATAGTCCCCATCTGAAAAAAGTCTCCTGCTGGCCATAATATTCTTTCTGGCCCTGTTGTACAAGCCGGTAACCCCGGGGTATCAAAAGCAAAAGGGCCTCAGGACCGAACCGGCGAATCTGTCCGGCTGCGGCCATAAAACAGGATCATTTGCTCCCGGGTCCGGAAATCCCGGGAGCAGATCTCCAAGACAGCCGCGCCGGATCACGCCTTCATGATCCGGCGGGTCTCTTCCGGGGAATCCCCCAGTCGGTAAGGGATGAAAAGAATCAGGCCGATCAGGCAGAAAAGCGCGCAAAGGATCCAGAGCACCCGGACTCCCAACGGATTGCCCGCGGTATATCCGAAGATCGAGAAAGTGGCGGTCAGGATCAGGGAACAAAAGGCCCACCCCGTTTTTCGCGCTATCCCGTAAATCCCGAAATACACGGCCTCGGTCCTTGTTCCGTGCAGGATTTCCCCGTAGTCGGTAAGATCCGCGATCAGCCCCAGGGAGGCCATGAACATCCCGCCCATGGGGACCGCGGCCAGGGGCAGGATGAGAATGGCCTGGGCAAACGGAGAAAGAAAACTGAATTTTCCGATCATGAAGCTTGCGGAAAACCCCAGTGCCATCAGAAGGATGATGATCCGCATGATCCTGCGCTTGGGATAGGTCTTGAGCAGAAAATACCAAAGAGGGGTGGAAACCGCCATGAGCACGATGATTTCGCCTATGAGCAGAGAGGCTGACCCTTCGCTCTTTTTCAGGATCAGGGTGGTAACGTAGGGCACGTTCATGAGTGTGAGCTGATAAGTCATCTGCACCGCCATGATCATGGCGGAAAAGGAAAAAACCTGCCGGTCCGAGAACATGGCCTTCAAGGTGGCGGCAAAACCCGGGCCTTCATTCGGGAGGATGCCCGGATTCTCCCTGATTCCGAAGAGGGTCAGCTCGCCTGCCGCAAAGGCGAAGACCCCGAGGAAAAGCGCCATGAAAAGAGGTCCTTTCCCGTGCATGAGCGGCCCGGACAGCCCGCCGCCGGCCAGGGCACCGACAATCCCCGTCACGATACCCACGGAAATGATTTTCATGCGGACCCCGTTGTCCGGTGAGAGTTCCGGCAGGTTGGCCAGCCAGGGGATCAGAAGCCCGGTGTAGGCCCAATAGTAAAAGAACAGGACCGACCCGAGCCAGACCGCGTTGGCCGTGCTTACCCCCGGGACCGGGGGCCGCCAGACCAGAACGAAGGTGACAAACAGGATGGGGCTGGAAATGAAGATATAGGGTTTGCGCCGTCCCCATCTCGACCTTGTCCGGTCGCTCCAGAACCCCAACAGCGGATCTGTTACCGCGTCCAGGATCCTTCCCCCAAAGAGAATGACCCCGAAAACAAAGAGGGTCACATAGGCCGTGTTCCCTGAATCAGCAGGCGGCGTGTAGAAATAGGGAAGCCATGCATAAAGCACGGTGTCGTACAGGTTGAAGGCGAAACCGGCCAGGTTGTATAAAAGAATCGTGCCGAAGGAGAGGGTCGCGGCCCGCATGGCGGCCCCCCCAGCTCCCCCGGGGCTATCCCTCCGCCCGGGGCCGGAAGGAATTTCATCGGGCTGCATGGGGGATTCCTTTTTTTCTGGATTGGATGTAGGAACGGGCAAGGGTCCGCAGCCGTTCCGCGCCGAAACTCTCAAAATGCCCCCCGTGCACGACGGAAGCCGGGATGGCGGAGAGGCGCTCCATGGTGGCGATATAGGCTTTGATATCCGAATGGTAGACATCATCGTACAGATGTCCGTCATATACGGCGTCGCTGGAGAACAGGATCCGGTTCTCTTCCTCATACAGGCCCAGCAGGCCGGGCGAATGACCGGGAAGATGGAGAACGTCAAGTCTGCGCCCGCCCAGATCGATGACGTCGCCCCCAGCAAGAAGCCCCGTGGGCGGGGCGGGCCGCACCCGGTATTGATCCGGGTCGAACCCGTCAAAGGGCAGGGCTTCGAACAATTCGGCCGACATGAATCCTTCCACCGTGGTGTTGTCCCGGTCCGGGAAGATCATGACACGGGCTTCGGATTCGTGCACAAGCCGTTGTTCGAACTCGTACGCGCCGCCCGCGTGGTCGAAATGGGTGTGACTGGACACCGAAACCACGGGCCGGTCGAAAAGGGCGGGCAGGTTCTTTTTCAGGCTGACGAGGCCCGTGCCCGAATCCAGCAGGAGATGTCGCTTTTCACCTTTGATCAGCCAGATGTTGCACGCCACGAAGGGGACGATGAACCGCTCCTGGATCCGCAGGACTCCCCTGCCGGCGTCGGTGACCTGGAACCAGTTTTCCATTGGCGCTGTCTTCATCCTTTTCATAGGTCTGTTCGCTTCATGAAGGTTCCGGTCCGGGTGGATCAAGCGATTTCGCCGCCGAACACACAAAAGGTGTCCACCATCACATGGGCACGCAAAGGACCCTGCTCCAAAACACCGGGCACGTCCAGCCGGACCCGCGCCGTCCTTCCCTCCGGGTCCGTTTCCACGAAGGTCCTGCGCGCATAATTCGCTGCCACTGGTGTTCCCGTCTCTATTCGGACCAGGAGGATGCCGAACACATGATCCGCTGCCGCAAGACAGGGCTTTTCAAAGCGGGCCCACACCCTTCCGGGTTCCATTCCCAGCAGGATCGGACCCTGGATTACAGGCTTATTGTGCCCTGCTCCGCCCCAGACGTCAAGATCCGCGCCTCCGCCAATATGCATGAGGCCCGTTTTCATGTCCGACATGCCGAGAAGCTTCAGGAACCTGCCGTAAAACCGGATATCGTCACAGTGGACCACGGCGTTCAAAGCCGCCTTTTTCAGGAATTTGCCGGTTTCCGGATCCACCCGGGAAGCAAGACGGAAACGGCCGAACGGCATGTCCCAGGATCCCATGAAACTCAGTTCGAACCGGTCGTAGTTCTTCAGGGTCACAAGATCGTTTCCGCAATCCATGATAAGGACGAACACGTCCTTGAGGGAAGGCTCCACCAGGGTTTTTCCCGTGGTTTCATCCAGCCTGCCGGGAACGGTCCAGAGGATGCAGCGGCTTTGAGTTGCCTCCACCACGCTGGCTAGGTAATGGAGGGAATCGAATCCGATCTGGTTGTAGGACGGCAAAAGGGACGGACTGGGGCATGACAGCCGCTGGATTTCGAATACCGTCGAAGGTTCGCCTGCCTTTTGGGATGCAAAAAGACGATCCTTCGCCTGTTTTGAAAGCCCGGAAACCGGCGGGATGTGGAAACGGAACCGTCCGTCGAAGCGATGAGTCCGGCGGCCCAGAAAGAATTTGAGACCGAACCGAAAAAGCCTGGTGAACACCCGGCAGGAAAGGCGGATCTCCACCTTTCCCCCCTCCGGCCCGGTCCAGGCCTCTTCCGGCACCAGGGTGACGAACCTCCGGTTGGCCGAAAGGGAGACATTCACTTTACCCGTGCCGGTAATCCGCACGTCCAGGCTTTTTCCGTCAATAGCCGAGACAAGAGTTCCTCCTTCCTGCCGGACGGCATGAGCGAGCATCACGGGTTCGTTGGCGTCGATTTGTTCCGGCAGTTCCTTTTCCATGCGGCCGAAAGGGCTCACATAATAAAAGAATACACCCCTTCCCGGAAAAAACCTGTCGGGTTCCAGGACGGACCGCCCGTCCCTTGCTCCTTCGCGGGTCAGCGGATAATCGTAGGGAATGAAAAAGACCTTCCCGTTCTCGCCCGCGATACAGACCCCTTTTTCTGCCAGGGCCGGGGAGCTGTTCAGGTCGTTCCGGTCGCCCCGGATGCATTGGAAGGCCCACCGGAAGGTTCCGTCGGGGTTGAGGCAGTAGAGCCTCCCGTTTCCCGATCCGAAATAGATCCGGTCGGCAGCGTCCACGGCCGGTGAGGAACGGATAGGCTCCGGGGTGTCGAAGGCCCAGACGGACCTTCCGGTCCCTGCATCCAGACCGTACACGGTACCGTCGCAGGAGGCCTGGATGATGATCCCCCGGGATTGGCGGGCCGGACTGCCGTAGATATGATCCCGGGTGCCGAATGACCAGAGCTGTTTGCCGTTCACCTGGGAAAGGGCCCTCAGGATGCCGTCGAAGCCGCCCATCACTGCCGCGCCTTCGCGCTTTTCAGAGGTGAGCATGGGGGAAGCGGACACGGAGCCGAGTCCCCCGGATGTCCAGTGTTTTTTCCCGGTGCCCGCCTGGAAGCAGAAGGTGTTGACCACGGCCGCAAAGCAGGTGGAAAAAAAGATGCGGTCCGTGGCCGGGTTCACGGCCGGGCAGGACCAGACCATTTCGTTTCCGGGAAACACCCTCCGAACCTTCCCGGTCTCCCGGTTAAGCCCATAAACCAGATAGTTGTCGTTGGGGGCCAGGAGCGTTCCGTCCCCGGCCAGGGCCATGTTGCCCTCGAACCAGTTCACATTGAAGGTTTTGATGCCGTAGAGTCTTTCCACTTCCCGGGGACTGTGGGAGGCAAAGGTCCAGATTTTGCGCCCGGTCTCCCGGTCCAGGCAGTATACGAAGCCGTCGCCCGAGCCGAAATACAAGCGACCCCGGTCGTCCAGCAAGCCGGAGGAATCAATCACCCCCCTTGTGGCGAAGCGCCATTTGAGCTCCCCCTGCTCCGTGATGGCATAGAAATGGTGGTCGGCTGAACCGATATAAACCGTTCCGCAGCCATCGATGACCGGAGAGGAAAAAATGCCTTTGCCGGTCTGGAACTCCCAGGGTGTGAGATCGGAAACCTCTCCCCGGACGCTGGAACGGCCGTCCTGGATCGCGTTGCACCGGAACTTGGGCCATGGGCTTTGGGGATCCAGTGCAAGCCTTGTGGAAAAAGAGGATTGCGGTCCCGGGGTGAGATCGGCCCCGAACCTCGGCAGCTTGAATGCGCGGCGAACGAAGTCCCCAATCATAATGGACCCTTCCGGGACAGGCCCGCGGCTTTTCCCGCCAGGTTTTCCAGGTAGTTCAGGCGCTTTTCCGTGGCTTCCGGGTCCGGGAAGGCCAGCATGTTGACGGCCCCACCCTGGACCGCCATGAGAATGAGATCGGCCAGGGGGTTGAACAATGGCTTTTCCATGCCCAGCCGGATCCGGATCTTTTCGGCAATGGCCTCAATCCGTTCCCGGTGTTTCCGAACCACATCCTCCATGACGTTTCTGAGTTCCGGGTCGGTCCGGGCGGCCATGGTCAGGTCGTATGATGCCATCTGCCGTTGGGAGGAAAAAACCGTCCAGAGGTTCCGGATGCTTTTGCGGATAAGGTCCGTCTCTTTTCCCTCGGCTTCGAACAGGGCTTCGTATTCGTCGGCAAGGCCCTTGTACAGGTCCTCGGCCAGGGCGGAAACCAGGCCGGTCTTGGTAGGGAAATGCTTGAAAAGGGCACCCTGGGACATTCCGGCCTCCCGGCAG
Source organism: uncultured Desulfobacteraceae bacterium (assembly GCA_964511755.1). Lineage (GTDB taxonomy): Bacteria > Desulfobacterota > DSM-4660 > Desulfatiglandales > Desulfatiglandaceae > B46-G9. Next base: position 9,699 of record CAZEGG010000030.1, read on the forward strand.
ACCCTGGTGGTAGTCAGGTTGGTGTATCCTGCCTCCACGAGGACCCGGGCCGCCGCGTCCAGGAATTTCCTTTTCGTCGCGGTGCTTCGTTCCTTTTGAGTCAGTCTCCTTTGCATGACGGCCCTCTTTTCATGGGAATTCGTGTCGGCCTTCATGCTATGCTAAAACTTAAAAAGTGACAAGTCACTTTTTAAGTTCCCATATTGTTGAAGTCGATCACCGGGATCCTGTATCCTTCAGCTTTGATTCTTAATAGGCCACCCGAAATAGGTGTAATTCTTTTTCCCACTGATCACTGATTAATTTGATATGTTCCATCTAAACGCTTCCACATCTCTTCCTGCTGTTTATCGAGTTTTTTAATGCCCTCCTTATAGTCTTCTTCCGTTATCTTACCATCCTTCAATTGAGTTCTGAGATAATTAAGCTCATTTTCATACCACCTGTCTGGATCAAAATTGTAAGTCATCTATCTCACCTGCATTTCCAGCTCGTCCCCTGACCCCGCCGCTCGGGCGAGCATTGCGCTTTGTTCTGATTCTTACCAAGGGTGGTGCGGGGTATCGTCACATTCGAAGCTTTCAATATGCCGCATCAACCCTTCAGCATCTTTCTGGGAGATAGCAATTTCATAATGGGCACAGATGCTTTGAAAGAGGGCCAAATTCATATCATGATCATACGGCTTGAACGCTTTTGAAACATCGCCTTGCAGCGGAGCATTGATATCCAGCATCAACAACGGCGCAGAACATATCTTCATTCAAGGTTCCCCCTTCCCTCTGTCGTCTAACGTACTGCTCTGCGGCGGGTGTGCCAGGCGATTACCGTGACTGCACATATAGTCGTAGAAATTAACAGGAATTAATATCGAACCGGTTACTATTAATGAAAGCGATACATAAAGGCGGTTTTTCATTTGAGCTTTAAAGTTCTTCAAAATGATAGAACCCTAAAAGAATCCCCTTCTATTTAACGGGCCAATCAGCCGCGCGGGTTTCTTGCGCCGACTGAATTGGCGAGGTCAGACATTATTTATTTCCTCTTCTTATTCCCGGCAGTAGCATTGGTGTTTCTGATTTATATGTTTCATAATCGCTTCCATATTTTTGAATAAGCAGCTTTTCTTCATATTTGCATAGATAAACGTAGAATAGAATTATGATCACCCAGATCAATGCGGCAATTAAGGAAATCAAGGGATTACACGGAGACGTACGTTACTACGCCGCACAAGTGATCCCGAGGATTAACGATGAGATTGTAAAAAATAGCCATTTATGGATGGAGACAAGTCAAGGGCGTCCCCCACGCCCACATTGATTGCAGAAAAAAAATCGATCAGGGACAATTTCCCCCATGCTGTATCAAAATTGACACAAAGTCATCTGTGTGTTATGAGCAGAGCGGCTTCATGCCGACGGCCGAAATGCGGGGAATCCCGATCCATAACATTTTTGGACTCAAAAAGACGCCTTTGGCTATTCGGCTTGAATTAAAATAGCTATATCACAATCACTATCTCTGAACAATCTCATCGCATTCAAAAGGGAGATTCGATAATGCAGCGAAATCAGGGAAGGGCAATTAAGAGATTAAATCCCGTGGTCAAAGAATCCGAGAGTTCTCCGATGCGGGAAATGATGAAGATGATGGAGGAACAGAAGGATTTATTGAGTCTCTCTGCCGGGGAGGCAAAATTTAAGGCGCCACTCGAGTTGATTGAACTGGCCTCCCGGGCCTTGTATGAGGGTAAAAATCTCTACACGTCCACCAATGGTATTCCGCAAATCAGGGAAGCCGTAGCCGATTTCGTGGGGAATAAATTCGGTGCGCGAGTAGACCCCTCGACCAATATCCTCATGACCGTCGGTGGTATGGAGGCCATTTACCTGGCGATTATGATTATCATTGAGGCCGGAGACAAGGTCCTGCTGCCTGATCCGGGATGGGGCGTATTACGCGCGATCATGGAAAGAAAAGGAGCGATCGTCGAATATTATCCCCTGGACTCAAAAGACGGATGGACAATAGACCATGAGGCCATACTCGAGAGGATGGATGAACAGACAAAAATGGTGGTGGTGAACTCGCCGTCAAATCCCACAGGGGCTCTGCTCGGACAGGAGGGTTTCCGGCAACTTATGACCAGGGCTGATGAAATTGGCGTTTTTGTTCTGTCCGACGAGGTTTACCACAATTATGTCTATGAAGGAGAGCATGTAAGCGCCCTCAACTTCGGCTGTCCGGAAAATCTGATCTTTATCAACAGCTTTTCAAAAACGTTCGCCGTTACCGGGTGGCGGCTGGGGTATGTGATAGCCAGCCCATGGCTTATACGACAGATGGGAATCTATAAGGAAAGCATATCCTTATGTTCCTTTTCCATCGGGCAGTGGGCAATGGCTGAATACCTCCCCGCAAGTTCTGCCTATCTGGAAAGCGTCAGGATATTGTGCAGAGAAAATATGCAGATGATGGTGGAACGGCTAAACAAAATACCCGGCGTCGAATGCGTACCGCCAAAGGGAGGTTTTTACGCGTTTCCAGACTTTTCCTCCATTGAGCCTTCTTCGCAGGACCTTTTCAAGCGTGCCCTCAAGGGAGGCATTGCCGTAGTTCCCGGGGCCTTTTTCGGATCCCAGGGTGAGGGCAGAGCACGACTCATGTTCGCCGCAGAAAGGGACTTCGTCTCGAGGGCTATGGACAGGCTGGAGGCGGTATTCAGCTAAATCCCATATAAAGGAAAAATCCGGATTCGATGGAACGTGGATAGGGCAGAAAATGCCCCCGTTGCAAGATATTTTACCTTTAGTTTTAATCGCCTACCGTTGATTACTGTGGTCCGACCCACCATAAAACCACCATAAACACACCACCATAACACCATACACATGGAGGGAGGGAAGGCAGTATTTCAAGCCTTGACATAGTACCACAATGTGGTATCATGAATTTACATACCCAGAGTATGGAGCGACGATTCGGAGCAGCAAAGGTACTTTTAATTAAGTGAGCAGGGAAAGCCTGTCAGTACCGTGGGTTTGTTTTGATTCAACCATGCCCCGCAAAAGGTCACAACAGAAAAGGCAGACCCGAGATGAATCGGGAAACAACAAGGCGAGGAAAGCCAAGACAAAATTGCTGGAAATTCAAGAAATGCAGGAGGGAACCAGAGGGAGTAAATATATCTCCGATTAAGGAGGGTGTCCCGCGGCGGAAGACACTTCACTGAATGCCCTGAATTTCGGGAAGAACGGCGGACGAATCTGTTGGGCTGTGGCAGATACCTTCTGCAGGAAAGGCGCCCATGGGGGAATTTGCGGCTCGAATGCTTTATTGCAGGGATTGCGATTTCTTCAAGAAAGTCGTGGCAGAAGAGGGAAGTGCGAATTTTGAATTGATCGTCCCTCGTCTCACGTATCGATCAAGAATTCGATGAGCATTTATGTCCGCCTTATACCAATCCGGCACCGGGGAGTCTGGTGTACTTGTTGTTGGTTCACCTCTTTGTTCGAAACTCTTTTTGTTCTGTTCGGCGAGTCCTGTGAGCAATTTCATTATATAGGGCTTGGACAGTAAGGAGGGGGAGGCATGAAACAAAAAAAACTGTTTGTTCTGCTGTTCATACTGCTGCTGAGCGGAGCAGTGGGCCTCATTGCCCTTCCGCAGCCCGCCCTCGCAGCTACAAAGATCGTCCAATTCAAAAACCCTGGGTGCCAGTGAGCTTCAACGGCTCAAAGGATATGGAGTATCCTGATGCGGCTAAAAGGGGTGAAAGAGGTGCGGACCGACATAGAAAGCAACGAGGTCACCGTCACCTATGATGACACCAAAATCAATTATGCCAAGATGGCGGATGTGCTTAGGAAGAACTATTTTCCGCCCCCGAGTGACCCCAGATATCTCAAGTCACCGCACCCCGCCAGGGTACGTGGGGCTGGACGCTGGGAAGCAATGCCCGCCGCGTCACCCCATACGGCGCTGAACTCTCTCCGTCAACAGTCGTTCTGCCGCCTCGGTACATCAAAGGACCACTGACGAATCCTGTCGTCCGCGGTCAGGGCACACCAACGTATTGATTATCCGGAGCTTATGCCCCAAAAGCAGGCATTTTCAGAGGGCAAAATCCGAGATTATCCTTTAGATGTCAGGCTCTTCCCGTGGCCCGACCCCATCGCAAATCCCACACAGTCCTGGCCTATCAATTTATTTGCATTTTTTGGCGTAGTCGGCCATATAGCCGAAGAGTTCCAAAATGTTGGTCTCGACAGGCTCTTTCCTGAATTCATTATAAAGTGTATTCACATTAACACAGATTCGTTCTGATTCACCCCATGCTTTATATTTTCCCAGAGGGATATCCCGGGCTGCATCAAAAACGCTCATGCCTGCATCAAAACGTTTTTTTGCTTCCTCCTCAAGATAGTGCCAGTATCCTTTCACTTCCTCCACGCCCCTTTTATCAGTTATTGGCCCATGACCCGGAACAAATATTTCCGCATCCAATGCCAGCATGAGATCACAGGCTTTGGTCCAGTTGCTTACCGGGCCTTCCCACATGAGTGGAGTCCCATTGATGAATAAAATATCGCCGGTAAAAACAACTTTTTTTTCCGGAACATAGACTAAGAGATCGCTTGTAGTGTGTGCCGGTCCGACATCGATCAACCTGATTTCTGTATTCCCTAACTTGAGGTCCAACTGCCCATTAAAAGTCCTGGTCGGGTGGGTGGGGATGATGCCCTCAAAATTAAATTTGCCGAAAGACCGTGTAAAATATTCTCCGACCTCACCCAACTGGGGAGCTTCCTTTATTAGTTGGGCCATCATTCCCGGGGGCATCGCTTTCATTTCTTCAGCACATTTCTCGGTTGCGATTATTTCCGCGTCTTTAACCAGTTCGTTACCAAGCCAATGGTCAATGTTACCGTGTGTAATGACCACGGATTTTATCGATGCATCTATCTTTTTATATATCGCGTCAAGCATCTCCCGGGTATGGGCCAAATCGGTCAGTGTGTCCACCAGCATAGACTGCTTCCCGTCAACAATCAGGCCTGCATTATTTAAACACCAGGAGCCATCCGGTTGAATATAGGCATAGATGTTTTCGCCCAGTTCATGCAGTCCTTTTGTAAATATCCACTGATTCATGATTCATTCCTCCTTTTTACACACCGCTCAAACCCCAATGATACAAACGTGTTTTTGCAGCTGGGCCAGCTAGTGCCCATCCACAAATAGAATTTTGGCACCGGCAGGTTTCCAATCCAGAAATGAGATATTTTTTACAAGATCAAGAAAATCAAGGGACTACGCGGAGACGTACGTTAGTACGCCGTACAAGTGATCCCGCACCTTGACGATGAGATTGTGAAAAATAGCCATTTATGGATGGAAACGAGCTAGCACACGTGGTTGCGTAACACTCCAATGCGTTCTACCTCCAGTTCAACGACATCGCCTGGTTTGAGAAATTTGCCCATCTCTAATCCGCAGCCGCGCCCTTGTGCTCCAGAACAGGTGCCTGAACCAATGAACTCACCTGGATGGAGCGTTTCGGATTGCGATATGTAGGCAATGATCTCCTCGAACGTCCAATACATATCGGCCGACGTGCCCCGAGACCACTCCTCGCCATTGACCCGCGCCGCCATAGCCAGGTTGTAGGGGTCGGGAATCTCGTCCGGAGTGACCATGTAGGGGCCAATGGCGTTGCTCGTGTCAAAATCCTTGCCCTTTGCAGGGCCGAGGCGCCCGCCCATTTCTCGCATTTGAATATCACGGGCGGAAAAATCGTTGAATATCGTGTATCCACCAATGTAGTCTCCGGCCTGCTCCTTGGCGATATCAACACCGGGTTTGCCGACAAAAATTCCCCACTCCAGTTCGTAGTCGAACTTTTGGGTATAGGCCGGTATATGCACTTCCGAATCCGGGCCAATAACGGAAAACCGGTTGCTCTTGTAGTAAATCGGGCGTTCATACCACGCCTTGTTGAAACGATATGCCAGGGACCTCTTGCGTCCGAAGGTCCTTTCCAGCCACTCATCGACAAACGCAAATCTCTTCAGCCCTAAAACGCGGGTGCTGTTGATGATGTGTTGCTCAAACGCCATTGTGTCACGAATAGACTCCGGTCTTGGTACAGGCGCAAGCAAAATCACCTGATCCAACGAAATAATGGCATCGGGTAGTTGTTGGCTGGTGACATATTCGACTACTTCTTGAGCCCGGTCTCGCGCTGCCGACCCGCCGTTCAGGAATGCCAGCATGTCAGTGAAAAAGAGGGATGGTTCACCGCTAATTGCTTCCGCCCCTTTTTGGAGGATCACGATGCTTTGCCCGCTGTCGACCAATGTCCCAATGTATTGCACATCGTCTTGTTTAAAGGTAACCAGTTTCATAGTGTCCCTCGCTTTCGCATAATGGGCGCGTGAGAGACTTGTCCACGGATTCGAGGTGCATCCCCGGATGCGTGGCCGTGTCTGTCTCGATTCGGATGGATGGGCCGCGCTTTGCCGCATACCCCGGCTTCTCACCCGGCCCGGTGCGCTCGACGCAAAGCGTCGGCCCCATCTTGAGGCCCAGCAACGGCCTTGCTTTCCACTGACTTTGAATGATGCGGTTGCCTTGAAATCGCCTTCTGCGGTCGAAAGTGCCACGCCCCGGCTGTCAGCTGAATCGCCATTTTGGAAGATCCCGGATTATTTCTTTCGCTTATCCCTGACATAAATGGCCTTTGAGTTTGTATCCCCTATTTGCCTTTCCTCTATGTCAAAAAGCTTGGTTGCCGAGACCAGCTCGCCGAGCTTACCATACCCGTAGTTACGGGGATCAAAATCCGGTGACTGTTTGGCTATATTGCTGCCAACCGGCGCTAGATGTGCCCAGCCGCTTTCATCAGATGATGCTTCCACCGCATTTCGCAACAATGTAACAAGTTTCGTGTCTTGTTTTAACTGGCTGCTCGATTTCTTGCTTATCGGCTTGCCTTCTTCGGTTTTCGCGCGAAGCACCTCTGTGTAAATAAACTTGTCGCAGGCTGCCACAAAGGGAGATGGTGTCTTTTGCTCACCGAAGCCATATACGCGCAGGCCGGATTCCCTGATTCTAGCCGCGAGTTTGGTAAAATCGCTGTCACTGGAAACAAGACAAAATCCATCGAACTTGCCCGTGTATAACAAGTCCATCGCATCAATAATCATTGCACTATCAGTCGCATTTTTCCCTTTTGTGTATACGAACTGCTGTATAGGCTGAATCGAATGCTGCAACAACACTTCTTTCCATCCTTTGAGGCCTGGATTCGTCCAATCACCATAAATTCGTTTGACGCTGGCTGTCCCATAGTTCGCAATCTCTACCATCAGCCCGTCTACAATGCTTGGCTGAGCATTTTCTGCGTCTATAAGAACGGCTAACTTCACATTGTCTTCCATTGGCTCGTCCCTTCCTTTTTTCTGGTCGGCCTCCCGAGCCTCCGGCCTCGGAGCGGACCAGGTTATCTTCCAGTGAACCTCGACAAAAGCTCCTTCTCACGGCAAAGATGGGTAATATGCCAAACAACTCCTGGTATGCAATGCCAATTCGCTCTTGGCATTGTCCTGCCTTTTTCTTTTTATTTTAGAATTTCAAAGAGCAGCCTTGACCCGACCCACATCCCAATCAAGTGCTCAATCCTTTGATTCTGTTTTAGTTATTTGGGCATAGTATTTAACTATAGTCCATATGCAACCACATATCGCCACAATGATTCCGAAAATAAATCCGCCTCTGCTAATCCAAGTGGCAACATATTTTATTATTAGACCGAAGACTACAATGGCTAGCATTAAAGCGATTGGTGAGTATACGAATGAAAACAAAATAAATTGTCTTTTCTTTTTGTCAGGAATCTTTTTCCACATTTAGAAACTCTCACATATCGGGGACATCCTTATCTTTTTAACTTAAGTCAGTCCGAGTCCTTCCTTTTCGGCGATATCAGAATCCCAAGCTGCCGACTTGCTCACAGCCACTGTCGAGATATTCAGCCGACGCGCCATGGAAGCCATGCTTAAGCCATACCCGCGTACCGTCGAAAAACATAAGAGGCTGCGGGCACGTGCTAGATTCCCAAATTTCCCCAGAAGATGAAAATGACTTGGAATCAATGACCAAGCGTAGCACGATGTCTCCGTTTGCTCCAGGATCAAACCAAGGTTCTTAATAAAGTCGTAGCGGTCTTGGTGATCTTCGAATATCTACGGCGTTCGATACCCCGCACAATGATGAGGTGCAGCGCTCCTGTAGCGTCAAAGCGTGATTGTCGGGCATGCCGGAAGCAAAGGCAAAAGCTAACCTCTCCGTTAAGTTTAAAAGTTAAGAGCGTCCTTCACCCCACAAGGATGTTTCGAGGAGGTGCGTCCTTAGTCACTTGTCCGTTCTCGCTGCATCGTCGAGCCCTGCCTGCACCTCCCGGCGAACCAGGTCCGACACTCTGAGAGCCTTCAGCAATGGACGATCGAACTCCTGGATCTGGTCGGCCACAGCCGGTTGTACAGATGTCGCGATCCAAGCGGCCACATAAAGATTGAGACGGGCAAAAAGGTTGAAAAAGAGCATCAGTACAATTACCGGACCGAACAGTGCGGCCGCGGGATTGCCCGAAAACATGCCCATCAGAAAACCGGTGAGGTACTGCAGGACGAAGAGTCCCGCGGATCCGATCAGCGCGCCCCACGCGATGATGCGGAAAGGAAACTTGTGCTCCGGCAACACTTTGTAAAGGTATACGAACATAGCCCATCCGACAGCGGCCGACAGAATGGGCCCCACGATCCGCAGCAGAACCTTGATGATGGGGATCCCATCCAGTGCGAGCCAGTGCACGATGGTACCGGTCA
>CAZEGG010000031.1:0-5181 GCA_964511755.1 uncultured Desulfobacteraceae bacterium
TCTGAAGTAGGTCCCTTTGTCATAAACCTTTAACACAGAGGAGACGGAAAATGGAAAAAAAGAAAGGCATGACCAGGCGAGAGTTCCTTGTATCCACGGGTGCGGCTACCGGCGGTGCACTGGTAGCGGCTTCGATCGGTCCCTTTGTGCACACCACCATGGCCAAGGGAAAGACACTGCGGGTCTGTTCCTACGGAGGATCATATCAGGAGTCACAACGGAAGGCTTTTTTCCAGCCGTTCGCAGACAAGTTCGGGGTGAAGATCATCGAGGCATCGGGTGCCGACATCGCCAAGATCAAGGCTCAGGTGGATAACAAGCAGTATGAGTGGGATGTGGTGGACCTTGAAACACGGCATGTGGCCCGGGGGGAGCTTGAGAACCTGCTGGAACCAATAGACACTAGTGTTGTGAACCTTTCAAGAATCGATAAGAAAGCTATTCGGAAGTGCGCGGTGGGGAACATATTCTGGACCACCTCCCTGGCCTATAACAAGAAGGCCCTGGCGGGCAAGAAGCCGGCAGCGAGTTGGGCGGATTTCTGGGACGTGAAGAATTTTCCGGGCCCCCGGGCGCTACAGGATCAGGCCCCGTTCAACCTCGAGTTCGCCTTGATAGCAGACGGAGTTCCCATGGACAAGCTGTACCCGCTCGATGTGGACAGGGCCTTCAAGAAGCTTGACAAGATCAGGGACAGCATCACGGTCTGGTGGAACAACGGCGCCCAGCAGATCCAGTTGCTTACCAGCGCGGAGGCGGTTTATTCTTCCGCGTGGAACGGACGGGTCAACGTCGCGCAGAACAAGGGGGTTCCTCTTGAGATAGTATGGAAGGGCGGATGTCTCGACCTTGACTGGTGGTGCGTCCCCAAGGGCGATCCCAATAAGGACCTTGCCATGAAGTTTATTGAATTTGCCATATCAGCAAAACGGCAGGGCGAACAGATGGAGAAGTGGATTGCGTACGGCCCCACAAACAAGGACGCATTCAAATACATTACGCCGGACAGGGCCAAAGAGCTCCCGTCCTATCCGGAAAACCTGAAAAAACAGTTCCAGATGGATGCGGATTACTGGGGCCCGAGACTCGCTCCTTTGACAGAGCGATGGAAAACGTGGATGATCTCCTGAGCCGGGAGGGAGCCCGGAAGGACGAGAGCGGTTTCCCTCCCGGGCTTCCGGCAGGATGACGGAAATCTGTGGTAATATGAAAACTGGATCCTTTTCTTCAAGTGGAGGAGGATTGTGGCAAAGGGCGGGCTTCAGACATTTCCTGCTGATGTCGCCCGCCCTTGTTGCCTTGATCCTGCTCTTTGCCTATCCTATCTCCAGTATCCTGGTGAAGAGTCTTTTCGACCCTCACTTCACCCTCAAACACTATGCCTATTTTTTTTCAAGCCCCCTGTACTTACGGGTGATGTGGATCACTATTGAACTGAGTATTCTGACCACCTTCACGGCGCTGGTGATCGGCTATATCCTGGCCTACGTCCTGAGACGCGCACGTCCGGGGGTCCGCAACATCTTTCTTCTGGCCATCGTCCTCTCGTTCATGATCAGCCTCCTGGTTCGGAACTATTCCTGGATCCTGGTCCTTCAGCGGAACGGCGTGGTCAATATGATATTGAAGTATTTCGGCATCATTCATCATCCCTTGCCATTGCTGCACAACAAGCTGGGGGTGATTGTCGGAATGACCCATATCTTCGTGCCGTATATCGCTTTTCCCATATACAGCGTGATGATGGGGATGGACCTGAACCTCGAGAAGGCGGCCCAGAACCTGGGCGCCAGCCGCTGGCAGACCTTTTGGCGGGTCACTTTTCCCTTGTCCCTCCCCGGTATCGGGGCGGGAGCTTTGCTCGTTTTCATCATGGCCCTCGGTTTTTTCATCACACCCGCCCTCCTCGGCGGCCGCAAGGAGCAGATGCTGTCAAACCTCATCCAGATTCAGGTAGTGGACCTCCTCAACTGGCCTTTTGCGTCGGCCATGTCCGCAATCCTTCTGGTGGTGACGCTGGCCATCTTTTTCGTTTATAATCACTTCCTGGGAGCTGAGCGGCTCTGGGGCGGGGTAAAGACATGAGCGGGAAACGGACACACTGGCATGATCCTCTGCACATCGGCTGGCCCCTGTGGGTCATATCCGGGGCTGCCATATTTTTTCTCATCGTGCCGGTCCTGCTGCTGGTGCCCATGTCTTTCGGATCGGCGGAGATCATAGAATTTCCCCCCACCAGATTCTGCCTTGACCAGTATCGCAAATTTTTCAGCCACCCGGTCTGGCAGAGCGCCGTCCTGAATTCACTGCAGGTATCGGCGCTGACCTCGATCTGCTCCACCACGCTGGGCCTTTTGGCCTCCATCGGACTTGTGTGGGGGAAGTTCAAGGGGAAAGGATTGATTACCGGATTCATCCTCTCGCCCATGATTGTTCCCCTGATTGTCTTGGGACTGGCCTATTATGTCTTTCTTGCGAAACTGGGGCTGATCGGCACAAAGCTGGGCCTGGTGATCGCCTATACACCTCTGACGCTGCCCTTCGCCGTGCTGCCCATCTCCGCGACTCTCAGGGGGTTCGATCGTTCACTGGAGCACGCCGCCCTGAATCTGGGCGCGAACCGGTTCCAGACGTTTATGAAGATCACCGTGCCCATCATCCGCCCCGGAGTGATCACCGGGGCGCTGTTCGCCTTTATGATCGCCTTTGACGAGGTGGTCATCGCCCTCTTCATTTGCGGGTCCACGGCGGTCACCCTGCCCAAGAAGATGTGGGATGTCATTCGCTACGAGGTGGAGCCCATGCTGCCCGCCATCTCCACGCTGCTGTTGCTCCTCGCCGTGTTTTTCCTGGTCATGACGGGGTTGCTGCAGAGACGAGTGGCCCGCCGGATGGAGAGAAAATAGCCGAACCCGAATCCATCATGAAATACCCTCTCCCTGTCACCACAGACAGACGGGCGGAAAGGAGAGAAAGCGAGCTGGATAGAAAATGTCGGCGTCGTTGCTCGCAGGGCCGGTCTTGTCGGCAAGGCCCTGATTGACTTGCTGAATGTAGTGGCGCAATCGCCGTTGTCGCGATAAAATAGTTTTGAATCTATCTCAGGTTTTGTTTTAAGCTGGTCTGTAGGTAACGTTTGGTTTTTTCGTGGTGAAGGAGCAGTTACGTGGAGAAAAAATACATAATGGGCAACTTGGCTATCACCCGGGGTGCTGCAGAATCAGGGGTCAAGGTCGTAGCAGGCTATCCGGGCACGCCGGCCACTGAAATCCTCGAAGGCTTCGTGGAATATCCCGGTATTCATGCGGAGTGGTCATGCAACGAAAAGGTGGCCCTTGAAGTAGCTCTTGGAGCATCACTGGACAATGTGCGGGCCATGGCGGTCATGAAACACAACGGGACCAATGTATCCACAGATATACTGATGCATTTGAATTTTACCGGTGTTGCAGGAGGACTGGTCATCATTTCCGCAGATGACCCGGGGGGCTTATCTTCCCAAAATGAAGAAGACAGCCGTATTCTTGTTCATACCTATGCAAATCTGCCGGTCTTTGATCCATGCAGTGCTGCAGAAGCCAAGGCCATGGTGAAGGAAGCGTTTAAGTTGTCCGAACAGACGCAAATGTGTTTTGTGGTCCGCCCGGTCATGAGAGTGTGCCATAGCCGCGCTCTGATAGAGTTTGAAGACTATGACAATACTCGCTCCACGCAAGGGAAATGGAAAGATGATCGTGAACGTTACATCATGAGCGCCGTCGAAGTCAGGGAATTGGGAGGCATTAAGAGACCCCAGGCAAGGCATCGATGGTTGAACCATAAATATGCAGAGCTCAAGGCTCTGGGTGAGGGTAGTCCATTCAACAGCATTGAGGAGGGAGAGGGCGATATCGGCCTGGTCGGGTGCGGTATCGGCTACACCTATATCAAAGAGGCGGCCTCGAGGTTTTCCAAAAGGTATCCTGTTCTCAAGCTGGGGACCTTGCCGATACCGGAGAAGAAGGTCCTGGTATTCCTGAAGAATAAGAAGAAGGTGGTTGTTTTTGAGGAAATCGAGCCGGTTGTAGAAAACCTGCTCAGACAGCTCTGCCAGGAAAACGGCATTCTGGTGGAGATCCATGGTCGTTCGGGGTTCTACCCCTCCGATGGGGAACTAACCGTGCGTATGGTTTTGGACGCCATAAAGAAAGCCGATCCGGAGTTGACAATCAATGATTTTGCCTCTACGGAAGTGGATATTGAGGTCCCGGTCCGGACGCGCACCCAATGCGTTGGCTGCGCTCATCGAGCCTTGCTGTATAGTATCAAACGTGTTGCCCGGGCCAAAAAGGGGATCGTTTTCGGTGATATCGGGTGTCATGATGCAGGCGCGTTTAAGCCCATGGAGCTTCAGTCCACCATCTATTGCATGGGATCCTCGATTCCCATGGCAACGGGAGCATTTTTCGCTGGTGAAAACAAGCCGGTCTTTTCCATGGTAGGTGATTCCACCCTGTTTCACCTGGGAATCAACGGCCTGATCAATGCCGCCTACCAGAAGAGCAATCAGGTTGTTATTCTGGGTGATAACAGCACGACGGCCATGACCGGGTTTCAGCCGCACGCAGGAAGCGGCGTCAACCTTTATCACGAAATTGCCCCGCGGGTGGATTTGGCGAAGCTGGGTGAGGCAATCGGGGTGAAGGTATACTATATAGATCCGTATGATTTGCCGGAGACCTACGAAACCCTGAAAAAGGCGGCAGAAGAAGAGGGAGTTACCTTGGTTATTGCCTCGAAACCCTGTTTTCTGATGGCGTCACGGCAGGAGGTTGAACTGTTTACGCCAGTGGAGGTCAGGGTTGACGAGGAGAAGTGCAACGGGTGCATGATCTGCATCAACGATTTCGGATGCCCCGCACTGGTGTATGAAGGACAAAAGGGAAAAGTTCATATCGAAGATCTCAGCTGTGTGAAATGCGGACTATGCGCACAGATTTGCAAGAGGGGGGCGATCGGATGAAGAAGGATATAGTTATTGCCGGAGTGGGAGGGCAAGGAAATCTCTTCGCTTCCAATGTCTTGTCTCAATTTGCCATAAGAGAAGGGTTCGAAGTATTGGGAACGGAGACCATAGGAGCTGCACAGAGAGGTGGTTCGGTGGTCTCCCATATCCGCATATCGGACAAGCCTGTTTTTTCG
>CAZEGG010000031.1:5191-18366 GCA_964511755.1 uncultured Desulfobacteraceae bacterium
CCGTTGATCCCCAAGGGTTCCGCCGATGTTCTCATAGGGATGGAAGGCTTGGAACTTCTGAGAAACATGGGAATGCTGAACGAAGGAGGCTATTATATCCTCAACCGCTACTTTGTACCAACGGTGTATTCAAACCTTGGCATAGATTCATATCCTTCAAGAGAGGAGATAATCGGTGCCGCAAAAAGGACGCGGAGGAAGGGATATGAAATTGCGGCGACGAAGGAGGCGGCGGAACTGGGGAACACCCAGATGACGAACGTGGTCCTGCTTGGCGCCTTGGCAAAGCTGGATGATTTTTTTGAATTTGGGAGGATGAAAGAGCTGGTGAAGCAGCTTTCACCGAAGAAGTTCCAGGAAAAGAATATGCTCGGATTTGAAAAGGGGTATGAACTGGTTCACTAGCTCCGGGCGTCTGCTTTTAACACCGGAAACATGGGCTTGGCAGGGGCTTGATGTCTGCTGCTGAGTGAAGTGAGGAGATACTGGCTATGAAGAGTGCAGAAGAATATGAGGAGAGTCTGCGGAAGCTGAAGCTGGTGGTGCACATGTTCGGGAAGCGTGTGGAGAATGTGGTGGATGATCCGATTATCCGGCCGTCCATGAACGCGGTTGCGAAGACGTACGAACTGGCGCACGTGCCCGAGTTTGAAGATCTGATGACGGCGAAATCGCACATAACGGGGAAGAAGATTAACCGTTTCACGCATATTCACCAGAATGTCGAGGATCTGGTGAAGAAGAGCAAGATGGGCCGACTTCTGGGGCGTACCACAGGGTGCTGTTTTCAGCGGTGTGTGGGGATGGATACGCTGAACGCCCTGTCGATTGTTACGTATGACATTGATGAGAAGTACGGTACTGAGTACTACAAGCGGTTCTTGAAATACCTGGAATATGTGCAGGAGGAGGACCTGACCTGCGACGGCGCCATGACGGACCCGAAAGGGGACCGGAGTCTTCCACCCCACAAGCAGGAGGATCCCGATCTGTATGTTCATGTAGTGAAAGAGCGGAAAGACGGGATCGTGGTGCGCGGTGCGAAGGTGCACCAGACAGGGGCGGTGAACTCCCATGAGATCATAGTGATGCCGACGATCTCTCTCCGGGAAGAGGACAAAGAGTATGCGGTCTCCTTTGCCCTGCCGAGTGACACGAAAGGGATTACGTACATTATCGGCAGACAGTCATGCGACACGAGGAAACTGGAGGGAGAGACCCTGGACGTGGGGAACCAGCTTTTCGGCGGGCACGAGGCCCTGGTGGTGTTTGATGATGTGTTTGTTCCATGGGAGCGGGTGTTCATGTACGGGGAGTATGACTTTGCCGGTGAACTGGTGGAGAAATTTGCTTCGTACCATCGCCAGAGCTATGCCTGCAAGGTAGGGGTGGGAGACGTGCTGATCGGGGCGTCCCAGACCGCTGCGGAGTACAACGGCGTCGAGAGGGCCTCGCACATACGGGATAAGATTGTGGAGATGAACCATCTGAACGAGACGCTCTACTGCGGATGCATCGCCTGTGCCTCGGAAGGGCATAAAGAGCCGAGCGGGACATACTCGGTCAACACGCTGCTGGCAAATGTGCACAAACAGAACGTCACCCGGTTTCCGTATGAACTTTCAAGGATTGCGCAGGATATTGCAGGGGGATTGATGGTGACCATGCCGAGCGCCCGGGACCTGGAGTCGCCCGAGACAAGGAAATGGATCGAGAAGTATTACAGGACCAAGACAGGCGTGCCCACGAGGGACAGGATGCGGATTCTGCGGTTGATAGAGAATCTTACCCTGGGTGCGGCGGCGGTAGGCTATTTGACGGAATCCATGCATGGTGCGGGATCACCCCAGGCGCAGAGGATCATGATCTCCAGGACCGTGAATCTTGAAGAGAAGAAGAAGGCCGCAAAGAGGTTATGCGGGATTAAGGAATAGCTTCCGCCAGCGACGAATGCCCTTTGCGAATGGTTTTTTTGCCCGGGAGTCCATGGAGGGGATGCACACATCTGCTGGGTGGATGAAGGACGCACTCGTGCTGGAAGGAGAAGGTGGTTTTCGAGGAGAAAGATATGGCCCAATTGAATGAAGATCAGAGAATATTTGTTGATCAGCTGAGAAAGATGGTGGCGGAGAAGGTAGCGCCGCGGGCGGCCGAGATCGACCGGAAGGGGGAGTTTCCCTGGGACCTGAAGGAGGTGTTCCAGGAGATGGGTCTCCTGGGGCTGAGTGTTCCGGAGGAATACGGAGGCTGCTACCAGGAACACCTTGATCTCTGTCTGGCGGTTGAAGAGATTGCCAGAGCATGTGTTTCGTCATCCCTGATCGTGCAGGTGCAGTCCCTCGGATGGGAACCCATTCTCATCGGGGGGAGTGATGACCAGAAAAAGAAATACGGACCCCAGGTTGCCTCCGGGGAGAAATTAACGGCCTTTGGTTTGACGGAATCGGGAGCGGGTTCTGACTCTGCGGCCATGAGTACGAAGGCCGAGAAAAGAGGGGACAAGTATATCATAAACGGGTCCAAGTGCTTCATCAGCAATGGTCCCATTGCGAATGTGATAAGCCTGTTTGCCATGACGGACAGTTCGAAGGGGGTTCACGGGATCAGCGGGTTTATTGTAGAGACGGACACTCCGGGGTTTTCTGTTGCAAAATGGGAATCCAAGGTGGGAATCAAGGGATCGCCTACAGGGGAACTGGTTTTCGAGGACATGGAAGTCCCGGCTGAGAATCTTATCGGGGAAGAGGGGAAAGGGTTCATCTATGCCATGAAGACCCTGGATACCTCCAGGCCTGTTATTGCGGCGCAGGCCGTGGGGGTTGCGCAAGGGGCATTGGATCAGGCCGTCAAGTATGCAAAAGAGCGGGTCCAGTTCGGGAGGCCCATCAGCAAATTCCAGGGGCTCAACTGGATGATGGCGGAGATGGCGGCTAAGATTGAGGCGGCAAGGGCCCTGACCTATCAGGCGGCAAAGATGGTGCATACAAAAGATCCCGGGACCACCTATATGTCTGCCTGCTGCAAGCTGATTGCGTCGGACGTGGCAATGCAGGTTGCCACCGATGCACTCCAGATCGCAGGCGGATATGGATACATGACGGAGTTTCCGTTCGAGCGGATGATGAGGGACGCCAAAATCACCCAGATCTACGAAGGAACGAACCAGATACAAAAACTGGTGATATCAAGAGAACTGCTGAAATAGGCCATGCCTCTGTCAAAGTCACCGATAAGACCCGAAGACTTGCCCCCGAAGGAGAGCGATAGTGTATAAACCCGAAGGCGTCTATGCTGCCATGCTCACCCCTTTTTCAGAGGACGGGTCCATAAATGAGGACGAAACCAGGCGGATCGTGGATTTTCTGTGCGACGCAGGCGTGGACGGCCTTTTCCCGGTGAGCACCGTTGGGGAATACATTCACCTGAGCGTGGATGAAAGAATCCGGCTTATGGGAATCGTTGTCGACCAGAATCGAGGAAGAGTGAAGGTGACCCCCGGGATTGGAAGCACAAATCCGACCGAAGCCGTATACCTCGCTGAAGAAGCAAAAAAGATGGACTGCGACGGTGTGGTCGCGGCACCCCCCTATTTTTTCCCTCTTTCGCAGGACATGATTGAAAAGTATTTTGAGGCCATACTGGACGGAGTCGATATTCCTCTCATCCTGTACAATATCCCCCTTTTCACGCAACCATTGGGCTACGATCTGGTCGAGCGCCTTTCGCGCCACAAGAATCTGGTCGGGATAAAGGACAGCTCCGGGAGCATGGTGGATTTTCTCCATTTTCTGGACAAGATCAGGATTGGGGGCGGAGACACCAACCTCCTCACAGGAAGGGAAGAGACCTTTTTGGCCTGCCTGATGATGGGGGGAAAGGGTTGTATGACCGCAAGTTCCGGGATTTTGCCTGAGATCCTCGTGGAGATCTACAAAAAGTGGCAGGAAGGAGACATCGATAAGGCCAGAGAGCTTCAATTTTCTCTTCTCCTGCTGGTACGCACAATGTTCTCTCTGCCGTTTCCTGTCGGGTTTAAGGTCGCACTGGAGGCAAGGGGGTTCAAAATGGGGCCGCCCAGGCAGCCATTTTCAGATGCCGAAATCGAAAAGTGCAGTACGCTGAGGACAAAAATACAGCAGATTATAGGGTCCATATTGGGGACTCAGAAACGGCTTCTTTCCTGACTCTCCCTCTCAGGATGGCCACCCGATGTCTCCCACCGTGGTGCCCTCGTTTGGCTCCTTAAAGCCTCTCGCTCTGCAGGAGGAGACGCGCTGAATTTCAGGAGAGAATACCATGTTGACTGAGCAGATCAGACAGTTCAAAGACAAACTCAGGGAAGGTTATGTATTGGGCCCTTTTGCAAAGACCTGTGACCCCGGGTTTATAGAAATACTGGGCTACGGCGGTTTCGACTTCGTGATTATTGATTTGGAACACGGGCCCAACACCATTCAAACCGCCCAGGACCTTGTCCGGGCAGCCCAGGTAAGCCAGCTTCTTCCCATTGTCAGAGTGAAAGAACGGGTCCCTTCCGTGATCGGTGAGGCCCTGGATATCGGGGCCGGGGGGATTCATGTTCCGCAAATCACCAGTGCCGAGGATGCCCGGAGTGTTTTGGAACGGGCGAAGTTCGCTCCGGAAGGCATGAGAGGAGTCTGCCGTTTTGTCAGGGCGGGTGAATATTCTTCCATGGACAGGTTCCAATACTTTAAAGAGGCCAATGAAGCGGTTATCATCGTGGGTCTCGAAGGAACCGAGGCCATAGAAAAAGTCGATGAGATCATTGCTGTTGACGGCGTTGACATCGTGTTTGTGGGGCCTTATGACCTCTCACAGTCCCTTGGAGTCACAGGACAGATCGATCATCCCATGGTCACCGACAAGATGGTGGAGATCATTGAAAAATGCCTTTCCAAAGGAATCGCAGTGGGAACCTTTGTGGAAACCGTTGAAGGTGCGCGGAAGTGGAGGGATCTGGGTGTAAAATACCTCTGTTATTCAGTAGATACTGGGATATTCCACCAAGCTTGCCATGAGATAGTCGTTCAAACGAGGCGCGACTGAAGTCTCGAAAGGGCCATAGCCTACCTGAAGAGAAACGAGGCCTCCACTCTCCCGAAAACCGCAAAGAGAACAGATGGCAAACTGAAATCAATCCAAATTGATAAAAAGGTGGCGGGTCTTGCCATCCATCTCTTACAGAGATAGAAGGGTCCTCACCGTCTGAATACCGAATAGTGATGCTGAGCCGTTGCCACAGAGGATCACACAACCGGCGTAACGGGTGGCTCCAGCGTTGCGAGGCTGATGCTTATAGACCCCAACGCCGCGGGAAGGTAGCCTGACCCTTCGCGTGATCACCCTCGTTTTCCTTCTTCGGTGAATAGAGACTGCACTGATTCCAGGAAAACCGAGATTGCACCTGTTGCGGATTCTCGGCGACCACATTGGCATTAAATGAAAGAGATGATCTATGAAACAGGAAATAAAAGACGCGTTGATAGAGATAACAGGGCCTGAAAACTATACGGATAAACTCATCGATCTGGTTTCCTATTCCTACGATGCATCGGATCACAGCAGCAGGCCCGATTGCGCCGTGTGGATCGCATCGACTGACCAGGTATCCAGGATTCTTGCGCTTGCCGACCGGGAACGGATTGCCGTCGTTCCTCGGGGAGCCGGCACCGGTCTGGCTGGACTCTCAGTCCCCCTGCAGGGCGGCATAGTCCTGGACATGACGCGCATGAACCGAATTATCAATATCTGTATCCCTGACCGCCTGGCTGTGGTGCAACCCGGGGTAATCTATGATCAATTCCAAGCCGCCCTGGCGCCCCACGGCTTTTCTTTCCCTCCGGACCCGGCAAGCGGCAGGGTGTGCAGCCTGGGAGGCAACGTAGGGACAAATGCCGGTGGCCTGCACGGGGCCAAATACGGCACCACCAGGGATTACGTCCTGGGGCTTGAAATCGTGCTTGCGGGAGGAGAAATTATGCGCACGGGTGCTCGAACCATGAAGAGCTCTTCCGGGTATGACCTCACGAAACTCTTCGTGGGGTCCGAGGGAACCCTGGGTGTGACAACGGAAATCACCCTGAAGATATGTCCGAAACCAACAGTGACGGCCACTGCCACTGCTACATTTGATTGTCTGGAGGATGCCGGGGATGCGGTCACACTTGTCATGCATTCGGGTATCACTCCCAGTGTCCTTGAGTTGATTGACGGTAATACCATAACGATGTTCCGAAAACACACGGATCTCGATTTGCCGCCTGGAGATGTCATGATACTGGCAGAGACCGACGGGCTTACTCAGGAAGATGTGCAGTACCAGATGGACCGGCTGGTGGACCTGTTCCGAGAATGCAAGGCCAGGGAAATTCAGAGGGCCAAATCGATGAAGGAGGCTGAGCGTCTTTGGTCGGTGCGAAGAGCGCTGGGAGCCATGACCGGCCGGGTGATGCCCAACCAGGCGCCCGAGGATGTGACCGTTCCCATGAGCCGCATATCCGATTTTCTGAGGAAAACAGAGGAGATATCGAAGAAACACGGTCTCCTTATCCTCAACTATGGACATGCAGGTGACGGAAACCTGCATCCGAACATCTTGTACGATGCTTCCGATCCAAAGCAGGCCGCCGCCCTGAAACCGACACTGCTTGATCTGCACAAACTGGCCTCAGATTTGGGAGGCACCCTCACCGGGGAACACGGCATCGGCATTACCAAGGCTCCCTACATGTCCCTGGAGCATGATCCCGTCGCATTAAAGGTGATGCGTGCAGTGAAAAGGGCTCTTGACCCTAATAATATACTTAATCCTGGCAAGATGGCCCTGGACGACGAATAGGACACCGGAAACCGGAACCGTTCAGGACGCATGATTTCATGATGAAGAGAGGCGAGCCGTGTCTGAAATGACGGCAGTGTTTTTCATGGAAGAAGGTCGGGTGGAGACCCGAAAGACCGACATCCCGGAAATCAGGAAGTCTGCTCCTGTGTCCACAACCTGTCAAATGCCAAGGCCAGGAAACAGAAGTTCAAGGTATACAATGCGACCCAATTCATCAATGAATTGATGGAAAACGCGGAACAATCGGGGGAGGTGTCATGATAGGCAAAACCATTGACAAACTGAAACCAGGGGAGACTGCCGCTTTTTCAAAGACCGTTTCCGAGTCGGATGTCTACCTTTTTGCGGGAGTAACCGGCGATCTGAATCCTGCGCACATCAACGAGGAATATGCCCGGAATACCTTTTTCAAGACAAGGATCGCCCACGGCATGCTGCTGGCAGGCTTTGTCTCTGCCGTGATCGGGAACAGACTGCCCGGTTACGGTACCATTTATGTCAGGCAGGAACTGGACTTTCTCGCGCCGGTTCACATGGGAGATACCATTACCGCGCAGGTTGAAGTAAAAGAAATCCTGTCGGAAAAAAACAGGGTTGTCCTGCGCACCACATGCGTAAACCAGGATAATGTCCTGGTTCTTGACGGAGAGGCACTGGTAAGCCCGCCGAAGGCGCAGAAATAGAAAAATATGGTTTATCCGGTCTTGTGCTGAATAATGGCTCCCTTATCCGCGGACTCGGCCAGCCTCGCATAGAGGGCCAGATACCCCTTCCTGAATTTCGGTTCCGGCCGCTTCCATCGGGAGAGGCGGTCCTTGATCCTGCTGTCCGGGACATGCAACGTAAGGCTCCGGTTGGGAATATCGATGGTGATCCGGTCTCCGTTCTCAACAATGGCAATCGGTCCTCCTTCCGCCGCTTCGGGCGAGATATGGCCCACAAAACAGCCGTTGTTGGTGCCGGAAAACCGGCCGTCCGTAATCACGGCGGTCTTCAGCGCCAGACCCCTTCCATACAGCAGCTTCATGGCATTATACATCTCGCGCATACCTGGGCCTCCTTTGGGGCCTTCGTAGCGGATCACCACGACCTCGCCCTCCATTACCTTTCCTTCCAGGATTGCCTGATTGGCTGATTCCTCGGAATCAAAACAGCGGGCCGTTCCCTCAAAGGTATGCATCTCCGGTACGATGGCCGCCGGTTTGGTGACAGCGGTGTTGGGAGCCAGGTTCCCCTTCAGAATCGCGAGGCCTCCACCGGTTTCCCACGGCTCCTTCATGGTTCTGATGATATTCCGGTCGGTCGATTTTGCCTCCTGCACGTTCTCAGCAACGGTCTTTCCGGTGACGGTGAGGGCGTCGCCATGAAGCAGCGGCAGGATTTCCTTCATGACGGCGGGAACTCCTCCGGCCCGATGAAAGTCCGGCACATTGGGTGCTGCGGCCGGATTCATTTTTGCGATGGTCGGAGTTCCCCGACACAGCGCCTCGAAGAGGTCCATAGAAACCTGACAATCCGCCTCGTAGGCGATGGCCGGTATATGCAGGGCCACATTTGTTGACCCTCCGATGGCCGTACTGAGGCGAATGGCGTTCTCAATTCCCTTCTGGTCTATGATCTGACGAGAAGTGATGCCCCTTTTCAGCAACTCCATAATCTGGCGGCCGGATGCCTGGGCCGCGCGCATTCGGTCCGCATGGGTCGCTGGGATGGTCGCACTGCCCGGGAGGCAGAAGCCTACCGCCTCCGCCACGCAGCACATGGTATTTGCCGTCCCGAGAAAGGAACAGGAACCGCAGGTGGGGGTGGCGCAATCCTCCAAGTCCCGATATGTGTCGTCATCTATTTTTCCACTCTTCAGCATACCGAGACCTTCCGTAACAGAAGTGGTATCCGAAGCTCTTCCGTCGAATTCACATCCTCCCTCCATGGGGCCGCCCACGACCAGGACGCCGGGAAGATCCAGCCGGGCCGCAGCCATGAGCATTCCCGGAACGATTTTGTCGCAGGAACCCAGAAGGACCATGGCGTCCAGCCGATGGGCCTGGATCATGATTTCAATATCGCTGGCGATCAGGTCCCGGGAAGGAAGGATAAAGTGCATGCCCTCGTGGGCCTGGGCGATACCGTCACAGGGGGCAATGACCCCGAATTCCACCGGGGTGCCCCCGGCCTGTTGAATCCCCTGTTTTACATAATCAGAGACCAGATTCAGGTTATAATGACCGGGGACGATACGATTCCACGAATTGGCAATACCTACCAAGGGTCGGTCCAGGTCGTAATCGCTGTACCCCATTGACTTGTACAGGGACCGGTTCATGGACCAGTTGGGTCTCGCCAGTACCACCTTGCTGCGCCGTTTCATTTTGAAGACTCCTTTCGCACAATAAATATGGTTCATCCGGTTATTGCGTACTCTGGAGTGCAAGAATTGATTGAACTGCATGCGGGATAGGGCCTTTTTTCTGAATGACTGGCAGGAGGGCTTCGTATTTTCGTGACTTATCAGTGGGGGAACCCGCAGCTCGACGAAGTCGAGAATGCGGAGGGGGTAGCTGTCCCACCCTGACAAATCACTGAAAAGACCAGCTCGGGAGACTCGGAATCGAAGAAAAAGGGGGCTATCCCGTACCCTTGAACCTTGTGCCGGCCTGCAAGTATCCAAAAACCGGATGAACCCTGCATATCCTACCGTGCTGGAGAGCGCTTTTCCGCTCCCGCTCACATCACGGCCCCGATATGCCAGGGAACAAATTCGTCGCCCCCGAGGCCGAGTTCCTCGCTTTTGGTTCGTCGACCGGATGCTGTCCGGATGATGAATTGAAAGATTCTCTCACCCAGTTCCTCAATGGTGGCACGCCCGTCCAGCGCTTCACCGCAGTTTATGTCCATGTCGTGTTCCATCCGCCGGTATAAGGCCGTGGTGGTTGCCAATTTGACGGAGGGGACCGGTTTGCACCCGAAAACGGAACCCCGGCCGGTGGTAAAACAGACAATATTCGCCCCTCCCGCCACCATCCCGGTGACCGATGCCGGGTCATAGCCGGGAGTATCCATGAAGACCAGGCCCTTCGCCGTGACGGGCTCTGCATATTCATAGACTTCATTCAGCCGGGTGGTTCCGCCTTTGGCCGCGGCGCCCAGGGATTTTTCGAAGATGGTGGTCAATCCGCCTGCCTTGTTGCCCGGCGAGGGGTTGTTGTCCATCCGACCGCCGTGGCGGGACGTGTAGTCCTCCCACCAGCGAATCCGCTCCAGCAGTCTCCGGGCGACATCCGCGTCGGCCGCCCGCCGGGTCAACAGGTGTTCGGCCCCGTATATTTCCGGGGTTTCGCCCAACACGACGGTTCCGCCCTGCTTCACCAGGATGTCGGCAGCCGCCCCAAGGGCCGGGTTGGCGGTAATGCCCGAATAGGCATCGGAACCGCCGCACTCAAGGCCCACAATGAGCCGGCTGACCGGAACCGGACGCCGCCGAACGCGGTTTGCCTCCGGCAGCATTTCGCGGATGCGTGCGGTGCCTTCGCTCACGGCCGCCCGCGTGCCACCGCTCTCCTGTATGGTCATCGTCTTTAAAAATGGTCCTTCCGGTAGGGCGTTGTTTTTCAGAAGCGGTTCAATTTGCATGACCTCACACCCAAGGCCGATAAAGAGCACCCCGGCAAAATTGGGATGACGTGCGTAGCCGGTAAGGGTTCTTTGAAGCATCTCAAAGCCTTCACCGGTGTCGGCCATGGCGCAGCCCAGGCTGTGGCAGAGGGCCACCACCCCGTCGACATTGGGAAATTCCGCCAGGGCTTCTCCCCGAAACGCATCGGCGATCATCCGGGCCGCGGACGCCGAGCAATTCACCGTGCTCACCACGCCCAGATAGTTGCGCGTAGCCACCCGCCCGTCTTCACGAAGGATGCCGTCAAAGGTCTCATGCGGCCCGTCGTCCCCAGGGGCGGTGCCGGCCTCCGAGCCCACGGCGTAATCCCGCTGAAATGCTTTCAGTGCCACGTTATGGGTGTGAACATGCTCACCGGCCCTGATCAGCCGGGAAGCAAAACCGATGATCTGCCCGAACTTTCTCACCGGCGCATCGGGTTGAATATCCATTGTGGCAACTTTATGCCCAAAGGGAATCGGGTCTCGGCAGGTGATTTTCTCTTCTGCAATTTTACTCCCGGCCGCAATTTCCTTGCGGGCCACGACCACATTGTCGGCGCCATGCAGCCGAATGGTAAGCACGGTTGATGTCGTCATGTTTCCTCTCTCCGGCTTGACAGGCAATTCGAGGCCGCATCCGGGGGATGTTGGCCTGAACCTTCCAGCAGTCGGATTTTCTAAGGTTTCCTCAGTTTTAGGCCATGGGTTTCATTCAGTTAAAATACGGATTTTTCGGTTTGAATATCAAACAAATGGATGTTTCCAGGATTGGGGTGCAGGATAATGGTGCTATGGGGGGCAACCCGGCTCTTGCGGCCCACCGCAGCGATCAGAGGAATATCAGCGATGGTTGCATTCACATAGGTCTCATTGCCGATGGGCTCTACCACATCAACGTTGACCCGGATGGTTTTGCCTGCAACGTGTTCTGATACGAGTTTCAGGTCTTCCGGTCGAATTCCCGCCAAGGCTTTCTTCTTGCCGTAGGCGGTTATTTTTGCAGCCCTTTCAGCCGGCAGATCGATGTTGAAACCGGCGGCTGCAAGCGTGAATGTGTCGGTCGCCGGATTCAACTCGGCCTCGAAGAAATTCATGGCCGGGCTGCCGATAAAACCGCCCACAAATTTGTTGGCGGGGGAATCGTACAATTCCAGCGGGGATCCCACCTGCTGGATGAGACCGTCTTTCATCACAACGATGCGATCGCCCATGGTCATGGCTTCCACCTGGTCGTGGGTGACGTACACCGCCGTGGTGGCCAGTCGTTCGTGCAGTTTTTTGAGTTCCACCCGGGTCTGGGCTCTGAGCTTGGCGTCAAGGTTGGACAGGGGTTCGTCAAACAGAAAGACTTCCGGTTTTCTCACAATGGCCCGGCCCACTGCCACGCGCTGGCGCTGGCCGCCGGAAAGCTGCTTGGGTTTGCGATTCAGCAGATGTTCAATGCCGAGTATTTCCGCAGCCTCCTGGACGCGCTGCCTGATCTGGCCCTTGGTTTGTTTGCGCATTTCCAGTGAGAACGCCATGTTTTCAAACACGGTCATGTGGGGATACAGGGCGTAGTTTTGGAACACCATGGCAATGTTGCGGTCTTTGGCCGGCAGTTTGTTGATCGGCCGGTCTCCGATGTACACATTTCCGCTGGTGATGTCCTCGAGCCCTGCGATCATGCGGAGGGTGGTGGTTTTGCCGCAGCCGCTGGGTCCCACAAGTACCACGAACTCCTTGTCCCCGATGACCAGGTTGAAATTGTCCACCGCCAGGACTTCGCCAAATTGTTTGCAGATATTTTCCAGGCGTACTTCTGCCATTATTTACTCCTTTAGGGCGCCCGTCATGCCGGCGACGTAGTTTTCCACGAAAAACGAGTAGACCAGGGCCACCGGCACCGAGGCGCAGAGGGCCCCGGCCATCAGTGCGCCCCAGTGGTACACGTCGCCCCGCACCAGCTCGGTAACCAGGCCGATGGCAACCGTCTTCTTAGCGGTGGTGGAAATAAAGGACAGGGCATACAGGTATTCGTTCCAGGAAAGTGTGAAGCAGAAGATTCCGGCGGAAAGCACCCCGGGCAGGCACAGCGGGAGAATGATCTTGCGAAAGATCTTGATGCGGCTGGCCCCGTCCATCATGGCGCACTCTTCCATCTCCTTGGGGATGGATTTAAAGTAGCCCATCAGAAGCCAGGTACAGAACGGGATAAGGAAGGTCGGATATATCAAGATAAGCGACCAGAGTGAATCCCAGAGCCCGAACTTGAAGATGATGGTGGCCAGCGGAATGAACAGAATAGTCTGGGGGATGAGATAGCCCAGGAAAATGGCCACTCCCGTGGGCCCCGCCGTCTTAAAACGCAGCCGCTGGATGGCATAGGCGGCCAGGAGGCTGGCCGCGAGGGAGATCGCAGTGGCCATAATGGACACAAAGAAAGTATTGGCCATCCAGCGCAGAAACATCGTTTGGGTAAAAAGTTCGACCACGTGGCTTATCGTGGGAGAGTGGATGTAAAAAGGGTCGAGCTTCAGGTTGTACAGCTCCTGGTCGGACTTGAAGGTGGTGATGGTCATCCAGTAAAAAGGAAACAGCAGAAAGACCAGGTAAAATGCGAGCGGCACGTAAAACTTGACAATCTTGGAGCCGGAACGTTCAACACCCATGGATCAGT
>CAZEGG010000032.1:0-17693 GCA_964511755.1 uncultured Desulfobacteraceae bacterium
TCCGACAGGACGTGGATCATCTGTGTGGTGGGAATGGGGAACCTTGGCAAGGCTCTCGTGGAGAACGAAAACTTCAAGAAGAGAAACTACAGGTTTGTCGCGGCGTTTGACTCCAATCCCCAGGCGGTAGGCCTGCAACTCCCTTGCGGGCTCACGATCAAATCGTATGACGAAATTGAGAAAACGGTTCAGACCCTTGGTATTGAAATAGGGATCATAGCAGCCCGTCCCTCTGAGGCGCAGCGGGCGGCCAATCTCCTCATGGGTGCGGGAGTGAAGGCCATTCTGAACTTTGCCCCAACCCACATCAGGACACCCAATTGCTGTATCATCGAAAATGTCGATTTCAGTGTAAAGCTTGAAAACCTCGTGTATCACCTGGAAAAATTGTGAAATCTACAGGTCTTCAGGCGTAAAGGCTACCACCTCGTCAATTGTTGCCCGGTCCGAGAAGATCATTGTCAGTCGGTCTATTCCCAGGGCGATGCCGGCGGCTTCGGGCATCAGGTCAAGGGCGGCCAAAAATTTTTCCGGAAGGGGATATGTCTCTTTCCCGAGTTCCATTCTTCTTGCCTTCTCCTGCTGAAATCGAGTCCGCTGCTCCTCCGGATCCGTCAATTCCGAAAAAGCATTGGCCAATTCCAATCCGCCCATGTAAAGCTCAAAACGCTCGGCAAATCGGGCGTCTTCCGGCTTCAACCGGGCGAGGGCGGCCATCGGAACGGGGTAATCATAGAGGAAGGTCGGCTTCGGGCTGCCCAGATGTGGTTCAACAGCTTCAACCATAACTTCATCAAAGCGGCCGTTTGCCATTGATTCCTGTACGGTCACAAAGGCATAGCGCCTGAATGCCTCACTGACGGTGATCCTCTCCCATGGGCCGGTAAGATCGATGGCACTCCCCTGATACTCCAGTATCTGTGAAAAACCAAGTTCTCTTGCCACAGATCGGATCAGGGCCTCACACTGGGTCATGAGATCCCTGTACTCAGCACCCGCCCGGTACCATTCAAGGATAGTGCATTCCGGGAGATGAAGCCGGCCTCGCTCACCGTGCCGGAAGCACTTGCAAATCTGGAAAATCCGTTCATACCCGGCGGCCAGGAGTCTCTTCATACAAAGCTCGGGAGAGGTATGGAGATAGCAGCGCCCGACAGGGACGGCATCTATGTGCAGTTCCGGAGCCGGTGCCGGGATCAGAGCGGGGGTCTCTACTTCCAGGTAACCCCTGCGTACAAAAAAATCCCTGATGGCGTGCACCATCAGGGATCGCAGCCTGAGAGCCGGTCTCCGATGGGATAACCGCTCTCTTTCTTTCTCAGCGGGCTTATTCCTTGACCCTTGTAACATATTCTCCGGTCCGGGTGTCCACGGTTATCCTTTCGCCCTCATTCACAAAGGGAGGGACCCGGAGGCTGTACCCGGTCTCCAGGGTAACCGGTTTGGTGTCGCCCGCAACCGAGTCGCCCTTTGCCCAGGGATCTGCTTGGGTAACGCCCAGATCAACAAAATTGGGAAGAGTGATCCCGATGGCCCTTTCCCCAAAAAAGAGAATTTCCACTTCCAGGTTGTCGATCAGGTAGTTACTCGCATCACCCACCTGTTCCTCTGAAAGAAACGTCTGCTCATAGTTCTCCATGTCCATGAAGCAGAATTCATGTTCCTGGGCATACAGGAATTGCATCCTCCGTTCTTCAAGGTTGGCGGGCTTAAAGGTATCAACGGAGCGGTAGGTATGATCGAACATGACCCCACTGATCATATTCTTCAGCTTGCACCGGTACAGGGCCTGTCCCTTTCCGGGCTTGGAAAATTGAAAATCAACAATGATATAAGGCTCTTCATCGATTTCGATCTTGAGCCCTTTCCTCAAATCACTTGCGCTGTACATAGGTTCCTCCGGAATACGTCTTTGCCGGGCTCATGCACTGCAAGAGCCCCGCTTCCACAGCACGATAATCTACCTTTGAACCCCCGCCCGGGTCAAGGGAAAATGTCCTTCGGAAAACCTTGAACTCTTCTTACCCTCCTACTCACTCTAGGCAAACTTTCCCGCCTCTTCTCTCAGCCAGTCTTTCCAGGAGTCGATAGTCGCCCGTCTGGCATCCAGCACGAGCTTCTGAAATTCCTCCTCAGTCTCCTCTCGCATACGTACCAGCTGTTCCCGCAGGGATTCCAGAAGACGCACCTGAGCTTCCACGAGTTCGGCCCCTCCTTGCAGGTGGAGATGTTTAAGAAAGAAGAGTTTGGCCAGAAACTCCACGCGCAAATCGCGCACGTGCTCTGTGGGGCGGTAAAGCCATTCCTCAAAAGTCTTCTTGCCTTTCGGGGTCAGCGAGAAGACTCTTTTTGAAGGCCGCGTCTCTTGCACTTCAACAGAAGATCTGAGCCAGCCTCTCTTCTCGAGTCTTTTCAGGAGGGCATACAATTGACTCGTGCTCACATACCACGTGGAACCAAGGTTGGCCTCGAAGTACTGCAGTATTTCATATCCATGCTTGGCGCCGCTTCTCAGCGCGCCCAGCAGAGCATATTCCGTAGCAGGTCCTGTCTTCATAAATGCGGCTCCTCCCGCACGGGAAATCAAGGAGAAAGTCTTTTCTTATTTTCCGAATGGGCAGACAGGGTAATTGCAGTGATCACAGTTGAGGCAGAGTCCGCCATGAGCCGTTTCGGCAAGGTCCTTCCTGGAAATACGTTCACCTGCCAGGACCCTGGGAAGCATGAGGTCAAAGACCGTATTCCCATAGAAAAGAACGCACGCGGGCAACCCCATGACCGGCACATCCCCGAAATGCCCGTAAAGGAACATTGCTCCCGGCAGGACCGGGGATCCGTATACGAGATCTTCTGCGCCCGCAGCCGCGATCGCCAGCCTGCTCACATCATCGGGGTCCACGCTCATTCCCCCCGCGACGAGGATAAGACCGATATTCTCTTGGAGCAACCTCTCGATAGCCTTCCTGATCGCATCCTGATCATCCGGCAGAAAAAATGTCTCTCTTACCGGGCACCCGAAAAATCCGAGCTTCTTCCTGAGGATCGGGGCGAACTTGTCCTCGATTCTGCCCGAATACACTTCATTGCCCGTAATAACGAGCCCGGTATCAGGCGCAGCAAACTTCTTCACCGAAAAGACCCCTCCCGCTGCTTGCGCAACGCCCACCGCCTGTTCCACTTCCCGGCGGTCAATGATCAATGGGATGGCCCTCGTTCCAGCGATGATTGCACCTTCCTCCACGACGCTATTGGTATGCCTGCTGGAACAGGTGACATTCGGAACCATGTTGAATCCTGTGAGGGCCTGCACATCCACCTTCAGGAGTCCGCGATGGGCCGCCTTGAGGCTGATCTTCCCCTCAGTCGCCCGTTCATTGAAGACCACTCCCGGCCCGGCCAGCGCCCTCGCCAGCCTGACGGCCGCATCATCCTCATGGAGTTCGCCGGGTTCCATGTGCAGCACGTACAGGTGCTCCTTGCCGAGACGTCTCAGATGCTCCAGGTCATCTTCCCGGATGATGTATCCCTTTTTGAAGGCAGGACCCTTGAACTGGCCGGGCCTGATTTCCGTTATGTCGTGGGCCAGCACCTTGCCCACTGCTTCTTTCAGCGAAATAACAGTTGCGGATGATCCGTGCTTGTTTGCCATTTTGTCTCCCGATTCATGACTGTACAGGAGCAGAGTCATACAATGGTAAATTATTACTCCAGACTGGAATAATCTACTATGGTATTGACGATTTGTCAATCCCTCCGATTCGGGCTCCTGCTTCCGCCGGCAGCTCAGCACATACCACGTGCCCGGTCGCATGGGCTTTTTCAACTCTCTCTATTCTTACAGATAACAAGTCTTCCTGGACGGCGCCGGGCGATGAGAATATGACGGGAACGTAGTTGTCGCTTATCCCCTTCAGAAGCCCGCGGTCCTTCGCATGCCATTCTTCAGGCACGACCTCCAAAACCTGGTCTTTGCAGCTTTCAAAGAAGCGGAGCCTTTTCGATGCTCCCAGGGATCTGAGACCGGCGGACCTTTTCTTTTTCTCGTCAGGGGCTACAGGAAACGGGAATTCCGCCGCCGGAGTCCCCGGCCTCCGGGAATAAGGAAAAACATGGAGGTAAGAAACCGGGAGGTCTTCGAGGAGGGCCACGCTGTTTGAATGGGCACAGTGATCCTCTCCGGGAAATCCGGTCATCACGTCCGCGCCGATGGCCGCGAATGGAACGCAATCATGGATCTTTTTCACCAGTGCTGCGAATGTCCGGGATGAATAGGTCCTGTTCATCTTTTTCAGTATCCCATCGTCTCCGCTCTGGAGAGGAATGTGAAAATGGCGGCAGAGCCACGCCTCCGAGGCAACCATGTCGATGAGATCCTCGTCTATCTCCCCGGGTTCCAGTGAACTGAGCCTGATCCTCAACGGCAGTTTTTCTCTTGCCACCGCCCGAAGCAGACTCTTCAGGTCCTCGCCTCCCGCGAGATCAATGCCGTACTTGCCCAGATGAATGCCGGTCAACACCACTTCCCTATATCCTTCGGCCGAGAAATTTTCCAGTGCCCGCAAGACATCACCCGGAGGCAGGGTCCGGTATGGCCCCCTGGCGAAGGGCACGATGCAATAGCTGCAAAATGATTCGCACCCGTCCTGCACTTTCAAAAAGGCCCTGCTTCTTCCCGGAAAAGTCTTGATGTTCATGGCGCCAAACCGCATGCCGGGGGGAAACGGGGCCGAGAGATCCAGCAGGCCGTCCTCGTCAGATACAGAGGAGAGAAGATGGGGGATCCTCTCCTTTTCCACATTTCCTGCGATAAGCCGCAATCCCTTTATGGACGTCAAGTCTTCCGGGAAAGCCTGTCCATAGCAGCCGATCGCCGCTACCGTCCCTTTTTCGTTCTCCCGGATCGCTTTTCTGATCTCCTGTCTTGATTGATGTGATGCCGCCTGGGTCACAATACAGGTATTGACGACGGTCACATCCACAGGCTCACCGGGTGAGGCGGGCGCCCAGCCCTCTCCTTCAAGCCCTGCCCCCAGGCAGGCGGACTCATATTGATTGACCTTGCATCCCAGCGTTATGATGCGAAATGTCTTCTTCATTTTCCTTGCAGATCCACCCGCCGCCAAGAACCCGGTCGCCGTCGTAACACACGAGCGCCTGGCCCGGCGTCACGGCCCATTGGGGTTTCCGGAAGAGGAGACGTATCTTTCCGGGGCTTATGAGTTCGAGGATTCCCGGCGCAGCCCGGTGCCGATATCGGATCTGCGCCGTGACCTCCCGGCTGCCGGGGGTTTCCCCGCCAATCCATTTGACATCTTTTGCAATGACTTCTCTGAAATAGAGATCTTCCTTCCGTGCCACCACTACCTCGTTTGTGACCGGCCGGATTTCCCTGACGTAATAAGGCCGCGAAGAAGCGATCCCGAGACCCTTTCTCTGCCCGATCGTATACCGGTGTGCACCCAGATGTTCCCCCAGGACCGTGCCTGTTCTATCAATGATCCGGCCCTTCTTTGGAGTACCCTCTCCTCTTCTTGACTCTATGAAACCCCGATAATCCTTTCCGGCCAGAAAGCAGATCTCCTGACTTTCGGGAAAAGAGTGGCAGGGGATTTTCTCCCTCTTCGCCCTTTCCCGCACCCATGGTTTCTTTTTGTCTCCAAGGGGAAACAGCGTCTTTCGAAGACAGGACGAGGCCAACCTGTGGAGGAAATAGGACTGGTCCTTGGCCGGATCCACTCCCCTCAAAAGCCTTGCTTCGGAATGCTCCTCCCGTATCACCCGCGCGTAGTGTCCGGTGGCGATGAACGGGATCCCCAGTTCTCCGGCCGTCCGGAAAAGGCCGGCGAACTTCATCACCTCATTACAGATCACGCAGGGATTGGGCGTGAGTCCCTGGAAATATTCTTCCGTGAAGGGCTGAAGCACAAGGCGTTCAAAATCCGGCCTTGCATCCACGAGCACCAGTGAAATGCCCAGGAATGCCGAGATGCCGCGAACCGCTTTTGTCTTCTTCTCCAGGGTTTTCGCGGGTCCGGGCAGGAGAAAGTGGAGCGCATGGACCTCCCATCCGCCTTTCTTGAGCATCCAGGCCGTCATGGCGCTGTCGACGCCCCCGCTCAACGCAACTAGTACCTTTGAAGGCTCCTCTGGTCTCATTTGTCTATCGGGTGAGGATGAGGGTAGAAGGATATGCGGGCCTCGGAAGGCCGCTCCGGTGAGAAAACGAGCCTCCGGTCAGGAGAGGAGGGCCTTGTTCAGTCTCACTTCCATTGCGCGTGCAGGGCACGCAGACACGCACCACTCGCAGCCGCTGCACTTCTCTTTGTCAAAAACAACAAGCATATCCGGCCGATGCACGGAAAGAGCCCCGGTGGGACACACCGCGGTGCAGGCGCCGCAGTGGAAACACTTCCCTTCATCCCATTTTACATCCTGGGCCAGGCTCTCAACCCTGATTCCGAGCCCCTTCAGATACCTGACCCCTCTTTGAAAATTCTTGCGATGTCCGCTCAATTCCAGCACCATCAACCCCTCTTTTCTCGGATAAATGGTCGCCTGCAGGATATTGAAGGACAGATCGAACTTTCTGACAAGGTTGGCGGCAATGGGTTCGTTGGCCACCCTTTTCGGGAATCTCAATGAGAGTATCTTTGAGTACATGATTTTCCTCGCCGCTGCGTAAGCTGAATATTGAAAGGGAACGAAATTCCGGACCCTGGTGCGCCAGACAGAAGACGTAAGGCTCAAGGAATTTATGAATCCGGCCCTCTTCTTTCCCCCTGCGCCCTATGCCTTACGCCCTATGCCCTTAATTACCTGTATTTATCCATGACCATCTTGAACCCTGGAAGCGACCTTTCTATGACCCGGTCATCGACACAATAGGCAATCCTGAAATGCCCAGGGCCCCCAAAACCGCTGCCGGGCACCGTCAGGATGTTTTCCTCCTGCAGGGCCTTCACGAATTCCGTGTCATCGTCGGTAGGGGTCCGGGGAAAGAGATAGAACGCCCCTTCTGGTTTTTGAAAGTCATATCCCGCGGCTTCCAGTCCTGCACAAAAAAGGTCCCTCCTCCTTTGATAAATGGATATATCCACGCTCTCTTCCAGGAGGTGACGCACCAGCCGCTGCATCAGGGCGGGTGCGTTCACGTATCCCAGGATACGGTTGCAGAGCACCATACCGCCGAGGATCACCGGTCTTTCGGAAATCTCGGGGTTTGCTGCGGCGTAGCCGATCCGTTCGCCCGGGAGAGAGAGATCTTTGGAAAAAGAGGTGACCACGAAGCTTTCCCGGTAGGCGTTGAAAACACTGGGCACGGATATCCCGTCGTAGAGGATCTTCCGGTATGGTTCATCGGAAATAAGGTAGATGGGCTCGCCGAACTTGGCACTGTAATGGGTGAGAATCTCGGCCAACCCATCCAGTTCCTCTGCCCGGTAGACACGTCCAGTGGGATTATTGGGGGAATTGATCAACACGGCCCTGGTCTTCTCAGAAATCGCCTCGGAAATGCCATCCAGGTTCAGGGAAAAATCGGGGTGAGACGGGACCACCCGGGGAATCCCCTGATGATTGTCCAGATAGAAGTTGTATTCCACAAAATAGGGACTCGGAATGATCACTTCTTCCTGCGGGTTGAGAATGGTCTTGAGGACTACGTTGAGACCGCCTCCCGCCCCCACGGTCATGACAATTTCGTCGGCAGAAAACCGGGCCGCGTTGAACGTATTCAGGTAGTCGGCAACAGCCTGCCTTGTTTCACCGAATCCCGCATTCGGCATATATGCATGGGTGCCCGGAGCAGTGTCTTTCGCCAGATCGGCAAGGATTTCTCCCACCCTGGACGGGGGCTCGAGATCAGGATTTCCCAGGCTGAAATCGAACACATGCTCCGCTCCGAATTTTGCTTTCCTTTCAATGCCTTCTTCAAACATCTTCCGTATCCAGGACGACCGCTCCATGGCCGCTCGAATTTTCTCAGAAGCCGACATTCTCCACCCTCCCTTGTCTTTTTGGAAGTTAACCTTCCTTTTTTTGGCGGGTCTTGTCAACAGAAAAGGAAAACCCTGATCCGCCATCAAGCTGCGTTGTCTTTCCGCGCTCCGTCGTCGCTTCTTGGCACTCCGCCGTGAACAAGATCTCCGAATCGCATCCGGCACCTTGACGGCGAACTGGAATTTCGCCGAGTCTCCCGGTGAAACCGCACCAGAATCACCTTGACAGCGCCTGTTCCCATCACCTATTTTTACAGTATGTGTTGCCCGTTTGGTTTTGCTTGCCCCCTCCTTTTCCGGTGGAGGAACCGGATAGGTTCACCCCATCCGGAGTCGGGAAGCGCGCTGTTCAGGGAGGCCTCATGGTGCCCCTCGATCTGCAGGAGGAGACTCACTGGGAACAAAGAGTCGGAAAAATGATTATGAAAAAAGTCTCTAAAACCCGAACAATTGCCATACTGACCGGCGGCGGGGACGTCCCGGGACTGAACCCTTGTATCAAGGCGCTGGTATACCGGGCGGCCAGTGAAGGTCTCAGGATCGTGGGCATAAGGCGCGGCTGGGCAGGCATACTGGAATACAATCCGGAGAATCGCGAGGAATGCGAACACTGTATTCAATTTCTGGACCCGCTCCTCGTGCGAACAATAGATCGGAGCGGCGGCACCTTTCTCCATACATCCCGCACCAACCCCAGCGCCGTGCGAAAAAGGGATGTCCCGGCTTTTCTCCAGGAGGATTTTGACTCGCAGGAGGGGGTCAGGGATCTTACCGGCCGGGTGATGGACAACCTGGAATCCCTGGAAATCGATGCCATTATTCCCATCGGCGGAGATGATACCCTCAGTTTTGCCGAAAGACTCCGGCAAGAAGGATTTCCCGTCATTGCCATACCGAAAACTATGGATAACGACGTCTTTGGAACCGATTACTGCATCGGATTTTCAACCGCCGTGACCAGGGGCGTCGGTTTTATCCACGCCTTGAGGACCTGCACCGGCTCTCACGAGAGAATAGCCGTCATAGAACTCTTCGGCCGTTACTGCGGTGAAACCTCCCTCATATCCGCCTACCTGGCCGGAGTGGACCGTGCCATCATCTCGGAGGTGCCCTTTGATCCGCACAGGCTGGCTCGGCTGATCATGGAAGATAAGAAGGCAAACCCGAAAAATTACGCCATGATAACGATTTCAGAAGGGGCAAAAATGGCGGGCGGCGCGATGATCATGAGTGGAGAATCGGATGCTTATGGTCACAAAAAGCTCGGGGGCATCGGCGAACAGACCGGGGCACTCCTGAAGGAACTCACCGGCGAGGATATCCTCAACCAGCGGCTCTCTTACCTGATGAGAAGCGGCGTACCCGATTCGCTGGACCTCATGGTAGCGGTCAATTTCGCCAACATCGCCATTGATCTCTTCCTCAAGGGGATTTACGGGCGTCTCGTGGCCCTGAACAGGGGAATCTACACGGACATTCCCCTCAACACCATTGCGGAGGGACAAAAAAGAGTCGACGTCGGGGAACTCTATGACGTAGAAGCCTACCGGCCGAAAGTAAGGCATGCGAGGGGAAAGCCCATGTTTCTCTACTAGACCGGTATCGCTGGAGCAGAATTATCCGTGTCCATCCCCGTGTATCAAGATGCGGCTGTATCGCCATTTGACGAGCGGAGTGATGGAAGGGACTGTTCCCGGTTCGTTCTTGCGCCGGGACTCATCAGAGCATCTTCAAGGGTTTCGTGTGAGCCGGCCTGCTTGCAGGATGAAACGAATCAAGACAGACCGGCCTTTTTTGTGTAAAATAAGAGAAAGAATCTCAGCGAAACGTCGAAACGAGGCTCGTCGTGGTGATTTCATAGTGGAAGAAGGGTCATGAAAAGAAAGATAACGCGCCGAATCCAGGTGGGCAATGTGGCAATCGGCGGGGGGGCGCCGGTCGTGGTGCAATCCATGGCGAACACCGATACCCGGGATGCGGCAGCGACGGTCGCCCAGATCAACCGTCTGTATGATGCGGGTTGTGAGATCGTCAGGTTGGCCGTCCCCGATGAAGAGGCCGCCGCGAGCTTGGGGAGAATCAAAGGCCTGGTGCAGATACCGCTTATTGCCGACATCCACTTCGATCACCGTCTCGCCATAGCGGCCCTCAGGGCCGGCGCGGATGGATTGAGAATCAACCCGGGCAACATCGGCTCTCACAAGGCGGTCGAAGAGGTGGTGCGGGAAGCACAAAGGATGAGCGTCCCGATCAGAGTGGGAGTAAACGCCGGGTCGCTCCACAGGGATATCCTTGAAAAATACGGCCATCCTACTCCGGAAGCCATGGTGGAAAGCGCCGTCAGACATATCAGGCTCCTGGAGAATCTTGGCTTTGACCAAATGAAAATTTCCCTCAAATCCTCGAACGTGCAAAAGACCATACGCGCCTATGAGCTCCTGAGCAGCCAGGTGGACTACCCCCTCCATCTGGGGGTCACCGAAGCAGGCACGCTTATTTCCGGGACCGTCAAAAATGCCATCGGCATCGGCTACCTTCTCGCAAACGGCATCGGAGACACCATCCGCGTTTCCCTCACCCGCGACCCCGTGGAGGAAGTCAAGGTAGCCTACGAGATCCTCCGGGCCCTTGACCTCAGGCAACGGGGACCGGAAATCATTTCCTGCCCCACGTGCGGGCGCTGTGAAATTGACCTTTTCGGCCTCGTAGACCAGGTGGAGACAGCCCTGGCTGAAGTCGTCGCTTCTCCAAGAGTTGCTATTATGGGCTGCGTAGTAAATGGACCAGGCGAAGCGAGGGAAGCGGATATTGGAATCGCCGGGGGGAGAGGGCATGGTATCCTTTTCAAGAGGGGCGTGCTGGTTCGAAAAGTTCCGGAATCCGAACTGGCCGCCGTTTTGATCAGAGAAGTTCAAGAGATGGTTGAATAAGCCATTTTGTGACTAAACGAGATTTTATCGAGTCCACATGAGAAATGGAAAAAATCAACAATGAAAGAGGGAAGAAAGTGAAAAAAGAGCAGACTGCAATTAGCCCCACGAGGAAAGAAGACTATCCAGAATGGTATCAACAGGTGATCCGGGCGGCCGAAATGGCCGAACCGAGCGCGGTTCGAGGCTGTATGGTCATCCGCCCATGGGGATATGCGTTGTGGGAGAACATCCAGGCAAACATGGATGCCATGTTCAAGGCCACCGGCCACGTGAACGCCTATTTTCCTCTTTTCATCCCTTTGAACTTCCTCGAGAAGGAGGCCGAGCATGTAGAGGGCTTTGCCAAGGAATGTGCCGTGGTGACCCATCACCGGCTGGAGGCGCGGGAGGGTGGAGGGCTTTTCCCCGCAGGCGAATTGGAAGAACCATTGATCGTGCGACCCACGTCCGAGACCATTATCGGTGCTTCCTACGCCAGGTGGGTTCGGAGTTATCGTGATCTCCCGATCCTCCTGAACCAGTGGTGCAATGTGGTGCGTTGGGAGATGCGGACCCGCCTTTTTCTCAGGACATCTGAATTTCTCTGGCAGGAGGGCCATACCGCGCATGAGACTTCTGAAGAGGCCCGTGAAGAGACCTTCAGGATGCTTGATGTCTACAAACGGTTTGTGGAAGAATACGGCGCCCTGCCGGTCTTTAGCGGTGAAAAGTCGGCCGGTGAGCGGTTTCCGGGGGCCGTGAATACTTACTGCATCGAGGCAATGATGCAGGACCGAAAGGCACTCCAGTGCGGCACAAGTCATTTCCTGGGTCAAAATTTTGCCAAAGCCTCGGGCATCTCCTTCCAGACGAGGGAGGGTGGTCTGGAATATGCCTGGACTACATCGTGGGGCACCTCGACCAGAATCATCGGCGGCTTGGTCATGAGCCACGCAGATGACAACGGAATGGTGATGCCTCCAAGACTTTCACCCAGTCATATGGTCTTCCTTCCCGTGATCAAGAAGGAGGAAGAACGGCAGAAAATTTTCGATTACTGCAATGACCTTGCGGCCCGACTCCGTTCCGTGGTCTATTACGGCCGCCCCATGAATGTGATCGTCGATACCAGGGACATGAACGCAGGGGAGAAAGGATGGGATTGGATCAAAAAGGGAATTCCTTTGATTGTGGAAATCGGTCCCCGAGAAATGGAAAAGAACGCTGTCTTCATCGCGCGGAGAGATAAGAGGCGAAGTGAGAGATACGGCCAGGACGCGGATGCATTTGTGGCCGGGGTTCCGGACCTCTTGGATGAAATTCAGGCGAACCTCTTTAACAGGGCTTTATCGTTCAGAGACAAGTATACCTGTGAGATAGATCGTTGGGAGGATTTCAGGGACTTTTTTACCCCCAAGAATCCGGAAAGACCGGAGATCCACGGCGGATTCGCTCTCTCTCACTGGTGTGACGACCCGGAATGCGAAAACAAGATCCGGGAGGCCCTCTCCGTCACCATTCGGGTGATTCCCTTCGACCGTGAAAAGAGCGGAGGAGGTGACTGCGTCCTTTGTGGAAAGCCCAGTCGCGGCAGGGTGCTTTTCGCCAAGTCCTATTAGGCGAAGAGCGTTGAAATTCTCATCACTGCCCGGTATTGATTTTGGCAGTATATTCCAGGGGTGATTCACCGGCTTCCAAGAGATGCCTGAGGATAAAGGAGCGTTCATCAATTATGCGGTATTCCAATTTCTTCATCCCCACTCATCGGGAAATTCCGGCCGACGCCGACGCCGTCAGCCATCAACTCATGATCAGGGCAGGTCTGATCAGAAAACTGACTTCCGGGATCTACACATATCTCCCGGCGGGCGTTCAGTCCCTGAAAAAAGTCGAATGCATCATACGTGAAGAGATGAATCGTGCGGGAGCTGTTGAGATCCTGACGCCGGCCGTACAGCCCGCAGAACTCTGGCAGGAGAGCGGCAGATGGAATTCTTACGGCAGGGAGCTCTTGCGTTTCAGAGACAGGCATAATAAGGATGTCTGCTTCGGACCAGCCTCCGAGGAAATCATCACGGATCTGGTCAGAAATGAGGTGCAGTCCTACAGACAGCTCCCCGTGAGATTCTACCAGATTCAGACCAGATTTCGTGATGAAATGCACCCCCGATCCGGGATTATGAAGAGCCGGGAGTCACTTATGAACGAGGCCTACAGCTTTGACGTGGACGAAGACTCAGCCCGGGTGAGTTGTGAACGGATGCACCAGGCCTACACCAGGATATTTCAACGGTGCGGGCTGCAGTTCAAGGCTGCCGAAACAGATACCGGGTCTGTAGCCCGGAGTTGTTCTCATCAATTTGTAGTCCTGGTAGAGAGCGGCGAGGAACAGATTGCAGGCTGCCTCAAATGCAATTACGCCGCCAATCTGGAAAACGCGGAAATCAGAGGACTGGATTCCGCTGATTCATCGGCACCTGCGGCGATGCTGGAATTGGAGGAAATTCATACCCCTGATATTCGGACGATCGACGAATTGGCTGCCTTTCTGTCCGTCTCTTCGAAAGACCTGATCAAGACCCTGATCTATCGAGTTGACGATAATGAAATTGTGGCTGCATTGGTGCGAGGGGATCATGAATTGAATGAAGCCAAATTCAGAAACCTCCTGGCCGCTGATACCGTTGAAATGGCTGATCCCGGGACAGTACACGAAGTGACGGGAGCCCCTACCGGTTTTGCCGGTCCGATGGGTCTCCATGTGCGGCTGGTTGCGGACCGTTCCATCCAGACGATGAGAAACTTCGTCACGGGCGCAAACCGCGTGGATTACCACGTCAAAAATGTCAACTGGGATCGTGATTTCACGGTGGAACGTTTTGGTGATATCCGAACGATCACCCTGCGAGACCGTTGCCCCAGATGCGGCGGTGAGATTGAATTCAGACGAGGCATTGAAGTTGGGCACATCACTGAACCGGGGACCAGATACTCTCATGCCATGGACGCGGTCTTCCTGGATGAGCAGGGAAGAAAGCAGCACACGGTGATGGGGTGCTATGGTATTGATGTGGGAAAGACCGTGGCAGCAGCCATTGAACAGCATCATGATGAAGACGGCATCATCTTTCCCATCCAGATAGCACCGTTTGAAGTCATCATCCTGCCCTTGCAGATGCATGAATCCATGGTCCTCGATGCAGCCGAACAGATTTATTCCTCTCTGCTGGAGAAAGGCGTCGAGGTCCTGCTGGATGACAGAAACGAACGTGCAGGAATAAAGTTCATGGACGCCGATCTTCTCGGCATTCCCCTCCGGGTGACTGTTGGAACCCGCGGGGTGAAAAACGGAGAGGTCGAAGTCAAGATGAGGGCCGGAAAAGAACCCCGCTCGGTCTCAATCCCGGATGCCGCAGGATTTATCATGAAACAGGTGCATCTGCTGTATGATTCGACTGAATGATATTACTTCCCAGATTCTGACCTACCATCCCAAGGCCGATATCACATTGGTGGAAAAGGCATATGTCTATTCGGCAAAGGTCCATCAAGGCCAGATTCGGCTCTCCGGAGAAGCCTACCTTTCCCATCCCCTCGAGGTAGCCTATATCCTGACACAGATGAAAATGGACACGGTCTGTATCGCCGCCGGGCTGCTCCACGATA
Source organism: uncultured Desulfobacteraceae bacterium (assembly GCA_964511755.1). Classification (GTDB taxonomy): domain Bacteria; phylum Desulfobacterota; class DSM-4660; order Desulfatiglandales; family Desulfatiglandaceae; genus B46-G9. The sequence continues at coordinate 14,576 of CAZEGG010000032.1, forward strand.
CCATTGAGGATACCGATGCGCAACTCTCCGATATAACAAGGCTCTTTGGCCAAGAGACGGCTGATATCGTGAACGGCGTAACCAAGATCAGCAAGATACAGTTTTCCAGCCGGGAACACCAGCAGGCCGAAAACATCCGCAAAATGATCCTGGCCATGTCCAACGACATTCGCGTCATTCTGGTAAAACTTGCGGACCGCCTCCACAACATGAGAACTCTCGGTTATCATCCGGAATCGAAACAACAGTTGATCGCACGGGAGACCCTGGACATTTACGCGCCCCTTGCAGGAAGGATGGGTATTTACTGGGTAAAGTCGAGTCTGGAAGATCTCTGCCTTTACTACATGGAACCGGAGATCTACCAGAAGATAAAGACGGAGACGGCACAGAGAAAAGGGGCACAAGAGAAATTTGTTCAAGAGGTCCGCGAACTCTTGACCGGAAAACTGAAGGAGGTGGAAATAAAGGCAACCGTCGAGGGAAGGCAGAAGCATTTCTACAGTATCTACAAGAAGATGATGACCCAGCACCTGACAGTCAACCAGGTGTACGATATCCTGGCTTTCAGGGTTATCGTTGGTTCCATAAGGGAATGCTACGAGGTTCTGGGGCATATTCACAGCATGTGGAAACTGGTGCCCGGTCGCTTCAAAGACTATATTTCAGTCCCAAAGGAAAATATGTACCAATCCCTGCACACAACCATGATTGGTCCTCTGGGGCAGAGGCTGGAAGTGCAAATACGCACCTGGGACATGCACAGAATCGCAGAGGAAGGCATAGCAGCGCACTGGAAGTACAAAGAGGGCGTGGAGGCTAAACAGACAGACGAAACGCAATTCGCATGGCTCCGCCAGCTCCTTGAATGGCAGAAGAGCCTGAGTGATCCTCTGGAGTTCCTCGAGTCCGTAAGGCTGGACCTCTTTCCCCATGAGGTATACGTCTTCACCCCGAATGGAGATGTAAAAGAATTCCCAAGAGGGGCAACCCCGGTAGATTTCGCCTACAGCATCCATTCGGAAGTGGGCAATAAATGTATGGGGGCAAAGATCAACGGGAAGATGGTCCCTTTGAGATACGAGTTGAGGAATGGCGATATTGTCGAAATCATTACCTCTCCAAGACACCATCCGAGCAAGGACTGGCTCGAATTTGCGAAGACACCCAGAGCCCGCAACAAGATCCGGCACTGGATCAAGAACCAGGAAAGGGATGAAAGCATTGTTCTCGGGAAAAACATCCTGGAAAGACTCTTGGAACACGAACACATAGCCTTCTCCAACATCCTCAAGAGTGACCAGATCAACTCTATCGCAAAAGACCTCTCCTTTCATTCCGCTGAAGATCTCCTCGCCGAAATAGGCTTCGGGAAAGTCTCATCCAAGCAGGTCATCGGGCGGCTCAAACTCAAGCTTGGGATACGGGAAGAGAAAGCCCCCGGCCTGGTCGGCAAAATGGTCCACCGGATCAAACGGCGAAAAACGGGAAAGGGCATCCAGGTGAAGGGGGTCAGCGACATGCTGATTCGCTTCGCCAATTGTTGTCATCCCCTGCCGGGAGAGGGAGTAATCGGTTTCATTACCCGCGGTCGAGGCGTAACTATCCATTCGAAGGGCTGCCCGCATGTTCTGAAAGCCAATGAGGATCGCCTCGTGGATGTGGAATGGGAGGCGGAGGGAGACGAATCCTACCGTGCGGATTTAAAGGTAACCAGCCTCAATAAGAAAGGAACCCTCGCAAGTATAACGGGAGTCCTTGCCCAGAAAGACGCCAATATCGTCCACGCAGAGATCAAGACCACGCTGGACAAAAAAGGGGTGTTGTTTTTCACCATTGAGGTAGTGGATTACCAGCAATTGCAGGAAATAATGGGGGCCATAAAGAGGATCAAGAATGTCATAATGGTCGAAAGGGCATAGTGCGGAGCCCGACCCAAAATGTTCGATTCTGTTCAGGGACGTTCCGAACCCGGCCGGGGGTCACGGTTTGACAACCCTTCCCGACTTTATGCAGTTCGTGCAAACCCTGATCCTCTTTGTTTGCCCGTTCTGGACGCAACGGACCTTCTGCAGGTTCGGATACCATTTTGTTTTGGACTTGTTGTGAGCATGACTGACATTATAGCCCACTGTCGGGCCTTTGCCGCAGATTTCGCAGACTTTTGACATGGGAATTCTCCTTGCACAGCGTGTAAACAATCCCGCGAGGGACCGTACTCAAAACCGAATCTTTGATACTATTCAAGATAGGTTCTAAAAGCAAGCAAATTCGTAGGCAATCTCATGAAAAAAGGTCCTATTCCAGCAACCACGGCCGACGCACGAAAGGAACTCCTCCCGACTCTGAATGCCGCTCCACGCTCCCCGAGGCACATTCACCTCATGGGCATCTGCGGGACCGGAATGGCTTCTCTGGCGGGGCTGCTCAAGAGCAAAGGATACAAGGTCACCGGATCCGATCAGAGCATCTACCCTCCCATGAGTGATTTCCTGGAATCCATGCGTATTCCGGTGTTGCCCGGCTATCGAGCCGAAAACCTCCATCCTTTCCCCGACCTGGTCGTCGTAGGGAATGTCATCACCCCTCAGAACCCCGAGGCATTGGAGCTTTCCCGTCTGGAGATTCCCTACCTTTCCCTTCCCCAGGCCCTTGACCACTTTGCCATGAAGGGGAAACGATCCATCGTGATCAGCGGGACGCACGGCAAGACCACCACCACCGCGCTCGCCGCATGGGTCCTTGAAAAAGCAGATCTCGATCCCGGCTTCATGGTCGGCGGGATTCCGCTCAATTTCAAACAGAACTTCAAAGCGGGAAGCGGGCCCTATTTTGTCGTCGAGGGCGATGAATACGACACGGCGTTTTTCGACAAGGGACCCAAGTTCGTTCACTACAGGCCGTGGGCCGTCATCCTGACCAGTATCGAATTCGACCATGCCGATATTTACAGGGACCTGGAGCATGTCCTGCAAAGCTTCCGCAGACTGATCAGTCTCATCCCGCCGGAAGGGGTCCTCATCGCCAACACGGATGATCCCCGCATCACCGGAGAACTCAGCCGCGCCAAATGCCCCGTCTGGACCTATGGACTTTCCGGGCGACCCATGTGGGGAGT
>CAZEGG010000033.1:0-17381 GCA_964511755.1 uncultured Desulfobacteraceae bacterium
GCCTTGAAACTCTCTGAAAAATCAGCTTCCCCAAGGTCGCGCGCCCGGCCCGTGATATTGGGATCCATACCCGCCCCGCTCACTGCCTTGCCGATTTCTCCTATTATGAGCACATCCGCCTCTCTGACGGGCAGGGACGGCATATGTTCCCTGGCAAGGGCTAACAGTCTGGCTTCATCTTCCTCCAGACTCTGGGGAAAAAGCGTTTCAACCGCCATAGGTTCATCGCGGGAATTTTCAACGACGGCTATGCCAAAGCTAAAGTTGGTCTTTTCCAGAATGACGCGGCCAAATTCCCTGAGCAGATCCTGAAATCCGTACTTGAGCACCCACTTGTGAAAAACGCTCGCGCCGGCATGTTTCCCCAGTCCTACAGCCAGCATTTTATGAATCCCGCTTTCCAGGGGACCCCTGAATTTTGTGTGCGGTTTTATCCGGTTCAGGCATATGTAGTGTTTCAGTTTGAGCACGTCCCGGGAAAAATAAACCGGCACTTCACCGAACGCCGTCCCCAGCCGTTCAACTTCGACAGACGAACGCACCGGGCTGCCGGCAGATTGTTCGGTAATACCAAGTTTTTCCAAAACAACAGCCTGCCCCTCCCCGGATGCGCCGCCGTGGCTGCCCATGGCAGGAATTAGTACCGGCTCGGCGCCTGCCCGTCTAAGGCTCTCACAGGCAGCACGCACCATTCGGGGCAGCTGCGCGATCCCGCGGCTCCCGATGCACAAGCCGACACTATCGCCTTTTTCTATTCCCGAAACATCTATGGCGGCCTCCACGCTGTTGTATACCAGAACGGCCGCATCTTTGATCCCGTTCCCCGGGGGTCTCTGCCTGACCGGGTAAAAAGGCGGGAAATCCATTGCAGTATCAATGAAATCCGGGTATTTCTCTGGCAGCGTTAATTGCAGCATGCGGTCAACTATATCCATTAGGGAGGTTGATGGCAATGAAAATTCCCGGTCTTGAAATAGGGCGGTAGTCAGCCAGGAACATGCTCATGGCATGAATTGGACTGTCCGGGAGCATAGGCTGTGCTTTACGCGCAATTCGTGATCTGGCCTCCGGAAACGCTTTTTCCCTGTGGATGATCCCGATTCCCAAGTCCCTTTCCGCAAGGATTATCTCCGGCACGTTCCGGGTTATTTCCTTCGCGTAATACCATAATATATTGTAGCTCCTTTTCCATTGACGCTCTAGAGGAACTTTTCTATGATCCTTTCAAAGCCTATGAAACCTTACTGACGGCGCTGTGGCCGGGAACCGAGACATGCCCTTGAGGGTGAGGAGGGCAGCAAGGTCTTCATTTGGGAAATCAGTGAGCGAGAACCTGATTTCGTGAAGTCGGGAAGGTGACTGGCCATGGAAATCGATTCGGGCGGACCAAACAGGCTGTGGAACTGGTGAATCGAGACGGGAGATTCTCTGAAACAGTCCGATTCAAGGATCACGCTCACCAATTGAAAGGAGTTCTGACACGAAACCTCGAGGCCCATCGAAGACTACTTGAATGCGGAATCAGGAAAAGGACATAACCACGGGCAGGGTTTATCTCCGATGGCAGCCCATAGCCGTTCTCGTCTTCCTTTCTATGGTTATGGGCGCCAACATGGGCATGATCAAGATCGGGGCGCGCGACATGGCTCCCCTCTTCATGGCCGGGGTCCGATCCTTCGTGGCCGCCATCTGCCTCTACATCTGGTTGGAAAGAAAGGGAGCGGTCCTGTTCCCTTCCCGGGCCGTTCTCATTCACGGGGTGGTGACGGGCATCCTGTTTGCCGGAGAATTTGCCGCCATCTATGTGAGCCTCCAATATACCCTGGCCTCGAGGGCCTATGTCCTCCTGTACACGGCGCCGTTTTTTGCTGCGCTGGGTGCTCATCTGTTCCTGAAAAATGACCGTCTCCACCCCTGGAAAGTGGCCGGGCTCACCCTGGCCTTTGCCGGTGTGATCACCCTGTTCCTCAACAGTCTGGGCGGATTTTCCCTGGCTGTCCTGCCCGGTGACCTCCTGGCCCTGATGGCCGGGCTGTTCTGGGGGAGCACATCCGTCTATGTAAAACAGTATCTCGCCCATGAAATTCCACCTCTCCACGCCCTTTTCTACCAGCTCGCTTTTTCTGCTCCTATCCTGTTTTTCATGAGCTATTTCATGGAGGACCCCATGATCTGGCAAATTTCCCCGGCCTCGGCCTTCGCCCTGTTCTATCAGTGTATTATCATCGCCTTCCTCAGTTACCTGGTCTGGTTTGAATTCATTTACCGCTATCCTGTAAGCATTATACACGCCTTCCTATTTTTCACGCCGGTCTTCGGCGTATTTATCAGCGGTGCCTTCCTTATGGGGGAGTCGATTACGCCGAACCTCCTGATTGCCCTTGGTTTAGTCAGCCTGGGCATGGTTCTGGTGAACCGGAAGGCACCCAACCGGAGTTCAGCTGAAGCATGAGCCTTGGCACTTGTACGTGGCACAGGAAGAAAAGATATGATAGAAATTATTGAGAGGTCAGGATACGGCATCTTGCTTTGAGCCACATCGCAAGCGTATCAGAAAGGCGGAAGGAGGATCGAGGGCATGTCGGAACAGCATGAGACAGGGAAAAGCTATTACGACGAGTTGTCCAAGAAGAATATCGAGAGACATCTCGACGCCATCATTGATTCTTCATACGACGGCCTATGGATCTGCAACGGTGACGGGAGGGTCGTCCGGGTGAACAAGGCCTCGGAGGAAATCAACGGCGTGAGAGCCGAACAGGTTCTGAACCGCAAAATGGTAGATCTGGTCGCGGAAGGCCTGGTAGATCGATCCGTCACCATGGAGGTCCTTCAGACCGGTTTTGCGGTCACCATGATACAGCAGCTCAGAAACGGAAAGCAGGTTCTTGTGACCGGTAACCCGGTTTTTGATGAGAACGGGAAAATCAGTCTGGTGGTCGTCAACGACCGGGACATCAGCGAATTGAACCGCCTGCGGTCGGAACTGGAGCGGTCCAAAGCGCTCAGCAGGGAATACCACGATGAATTGTCTCAACTCTATGAGAAGAAAAGAATATATTCCGACTTGATCATTCGGACCGATACCATGAACCGGGTCTTCAACACAGCCATGAAGGTGGCTCGAGTCGACTCGACCGTTCTGGTTCAAGGAGAGTCCGGTGTGGGCAAAGGCCTCTTTGCACGGCTGATTCACCAGACATCGGGACGCAAGAACGGACCTTTCATCCGTGTGGACTGCGGGGCAATCCCCGAATCTCTGATCGAATCGGAATTATTCGGTTATGAAGGAGGCGGCGGTCATCGGCATCCCCGACGCCCACTGGGGAGAGACGGTCAAGGCCTGTGTGGTGCTGAAAGAGGGGCGGCTGGTCACCGGGCAGGACATTATCGCTTTCTGCAAGGATAACCTTGCCGGGTACAAGGCTCCCAAAAGTGTAGAGTTCCTGGATGCCCTGCCCAGGACTGGCTCAGGCAAGATCTATAAACGAGGTCTCAGAGTATCCAATTTGTCGTCCCGAGCCGAATAAAAAGTCCGGTAACAGTTTGGTCATCTTCAGCAATCCTATTCCATTCAATGGGCTATGCAGCCCTTATTCCAGGTGGTGAGCTGGCTGCGAAATCTTCCTTTGCAGGCGGCAATAGGTCATAATGAACAGAATCGACCTCGCAGAGCGGGCACCATGTTAAAACGACTAGTCGGCGTCAAGCCGACCGAGACGGTGGCCGATCTCTCCCTCCTGTTCGTGGCGATTATTTGGGGAAGCACCTATGTGATCGTCAAACAGACCCTGGTAAATACCCCCCTGTTTTCTTTCATCTTCATGCGTTATGTGCTGGCCGGGATGTTTCTTCTGTTTTTCAACTTCACCAGGCTCGGGAGGATCGACAGGCGACTTGTGAAGGACGGTACCATTTTGGGGGTCATCCTCTTTCTGGGCTACTCTCTACAGACCCTTGGGCTCAGACTGACTCCCGCTCCGATCATGGCCTTTACCACCGGTTTGTACGTGGTGATTGTTCCTTTCTTTCAAAGTATGCTGCTCAAAATGAGGCCCCACCCCGAGGCCCTTGTTGGAGTTGTTTTTGCTGTCATCGGGCTGGTGTTCATCACCCTTCAGGATCGGATCACCGTGTCGGCCGGTATTGTCTTCGGGATCCTATGCGCCTTTTTCTATGCTGCACACATCACCCTGGTCCATCGTTTTTCTGAGAGGAACGACTTCAACCTGCTAACGACTCTTCAACTGACGGTCGTAGCAGTGCTCTCCTTTTTCGCTGCCTGGATCCGGGAAACCTACATCCTGCCCGCGACCTTCGACTTCCAGCTTGTCGTAGCCCTGGCCGTCACCGCTATACTGGGAACGGCTTTGGCTTTCGTAATCATGATCAGCATGCAAAAGTACACAAGCCCCACCAAGGCGGCCATCATTTATATGATGGAGTCGGTCTCCTCAATCTTCTTCAACTACTGGCTGCTGCACCATCTGTTGACCACGAGACAGTACGTGGGGATGTCCTTCATTTTTCTCGCCATGCTGCTGACGCAAGCCGGTCCCATGATTAATTTGAGGAAGAGACACTTGTTGAAGCGAGATTAGCGATGAATAGCGTCATGGAAGTCCTGTGCGACCTGTTCGGACCCGGGTTCAGGGGCTTGACTTTTGACCCGGAAATAGCGCATGTGAGGATGACGTGAGGAAATAGGCCACGACGATTTCCTGTTACCGGAAAACGCATTAGTTCAATAAGGAGCGTAAATTGAAAGACAGTGTGAAACAGGCTTTGATAGACATCGTGAGCCCACAGAACTTCACGGATCAGTTGATGGACCTGGTCTCCTATTCCTATGACGCATCGGACCATGATCATCGACCGGAGGCAGCGGTGTGGCCGACAAACGCCGAGCAGGTCTCAAAGATATTAATGACCGCCAATAAACATCGATTCCCCGTTACACCCCGGGGGGCCGGAACCGGGCTCGCCGGCGGGGCCGTTCCGGTCCGTGGCGGTTTGGTGTTGGATCTGTGCAGGATGAACAATATTCTTGATATCCGGATAGCCGACCGCCTGGCCGTGGTGGAACCGGGGGTCGTCTACGACGATCTGCAAAAGGCTTTGGCCCCTTACGGTTTCTTCTTTCCGCCGGATCCGGCCAGCGGCAAAGCCTGCACCGTCGGCGGAAATGTGTCCACAAATGCAGGAGGAATCCGGGGCGCCAAGTACGGTGTAACCCGGGATTATGTCATGGGCTTGGAGGTGGTTCTGCCGGATGGTCGGGTCATGCGGACCGGGTCCCATTGTATGAAAACCTCTTCAGGGTACGATTTGACCCGGCTTTTTGTGGGATCGGAAGGCACTCTCTGCATCGTCACCGAGATTACGCTCAAAATCAATCCAAAACCGCTGGCCTTCAAGACCGGCGCGGCCTACTTTGCCACCCTCCACGACGCCGGTCGATCGGTTGCGGAGGTTATGCAATCCGGCATCATTCCCAGCGTTCTCGAACTGCTGGACGACAACACCTTGAAAGTTCTTCGAGATCACAGCAACCTTGACATGCCCGATGTCATGGCCATGATCCTGGCGGAGACAGATGGCTACACAGAGGCAGAAGCCTCGTTTCAGATGAATAGAGTTATTGATATATTCAGGAAAAACAAGGCCACCCAAATCCGAACCGCCCGATCGGCAAAAGAGGCTGAGCAGCTGTGGCAAGTCCGAAAGTCGGTGAGTAGTGTCGCTACAAAACTGGGGACCGCTAATGCGTCGGAGGATGTTGCCGTTCCCATGTCCAGGATCCCGGATATCCTTGTGGGTATTTCGGCAATCATCCGGAGGCATGACCTTCCCTTTGTTATTTTCGGCCACGCCGGAGACGGTAACCTTCACCCCAAGATCATGTATGACCGTTCCGATTCCGACCAGGCTTCCCGGGTAAAAAATGCCGTGGATGAGATTTTCAGACTCACCTGCGGTGCTGAGGGAACGCTGACGGGAGAGCATGGAATCGGGTTGGCCAAAGCACCCTACATGGGATTGGAGCACGACAAGACCGCTTTGGAACTGATGCATTCACTGAAGCGGCTGTTGGATCCAAACAACATCTTGAACCCGGGAAAAATGGGACTGGACGCTTGATGCCTGTCACGTCACGATGACATTTTCGGTGCTCGGGGATTATTTCCTCCTTGGGTCAATCCTTGATCTTTATCCAGGCGATTTTACCGGAGACCGTTTCGGCACGCCGGATCAGGGCCAAGATCAGGAGAACGGCAATGGGCTGCCCTTGAGGCCGCGATTCTCCCGTGAGACCCCTTCTACCGCCAGGTGATGCGTGGTTCATTTCTCAAGGGGAGGCGGTGGTAGGTATATTTGGGGTAGCCGATCATCATTGCGCCGAAACAGGTGTGCCTTTCGGGCAGATCAACGGCATTCCGCATGGGAGGCCACATGGTTGCAGCAGCATGGAAATAGCCGGCCCAGCAGGTGCCCAGGCCGAAGGAAGAGGCGGCAAGATCCAGATAGGAGAGGGCGATGGTGCACGCTGCCGGAGCTGCCCGGTCGTCTGCCGGTGCGTGAGCAACAATCACATGGGGGGCGCCGCGGCAGATGCGGTCAATCCCCGCATCCCACGCTGTTACAATACGATCCATATTTAAGGACATGGCGAATTCATATTGCTCCTTGATAAGATAGCGCATCCAGCCCACCACGTGGCCGGCCAGTTTTCTTACCTCCTTCCGGTCATACACAACGTGCCACCTGACCGGCTGGCTGTTGCTGCCGGATGGTGCAAAGCGGGCAATATCAATCAGCCTGGCAATTGTTTCCCGTTCGACGGGTTTTTCCTTGTAGGTACGGATGGATCTCCTGAAGCGCAGAAAGTGTTCTACCCACTCCGGATCGGGCAGCAGTTCTTTCCGGGCGGGAGGGCATTGTTCGGGGCTCATGGCTTCATGGGTAAGTGCCCCGTACGGACAGACCGCAACACAATGACCGCATTGTATACAGAAATCTTCGGCACGGTGAATCGGCTCGGGAAGTGCTTGTTTGTCTTTCATCGCGATGATCTGTGCAGGACATTCGTCCACGCAGATTCTGTCCTTCTTGCATTTTTCACTGTCCACCATAAAGAGGCTCATCGATTTCTCCTTTCTGCTTCTTCGAAATGCAAACAACTCGTCCTTGACAAGCACGCAAGCTATGCGATTTTATATAACAACAAAACGGCAAGAGGGGGCAAGATGAAAATATCTATAGGGATATGGACAGGTCTCGTGCTCGGTTCCTCATTCCTGCCCTGGGGCATCGGGCAGGCTGGCGCTCAACCGTTCGGCCTTTCGCAACAAGGCGGGTCTGGACAGCCCGCTATTCAATGCCTGAGCAGCGCAAGAGGCCGATTCGCGTTTGGGCAGGTATCTGATTCTTCCAAGGATAAATTCATGCTGGACACCGTGTCCGGACGTCTCTGGAGGATATCGGAAAGCAGTGAAATCGGCATCTTTCTCTCGCCCGTTTCCTACCGTGCGAAAGACGGAAAATATTCATTCTTCCCAGATGAAGAGAGAAACACGGAGAAGAAATGACCCGCTTACTCCTTCGCCCCTCGTGCGGCCGGTTTTCACGGCCGACCGGGGTGTTCTGCCGGTCATCAGTGCCGAGCCGCCTTTACGGTCTTTCGCCTGGAGGCGGGTATTCTGCGGGGCGGAATATCCGGCACTCGTCTTGGGATTGAAATATGCTGTTCGGAATTATGACCTTTTTGCAGTAACCCTGACATCATCGATAATGTCAAGGAGCTCTTGCTCATGAGACTTCGGGGCTCGTAATTCTCCCCATCCCTTCTGTGTCTGGAACAGGCCGTCATAGGCGGTGTCATGGTAAGACCTGAGCATATGGGGAATCTCCCGCTCTTTGAGAATGGATTCAATCAGGCGAGCTTCCACCTCATTATCCAGTATGGCAATCTTGATATAGTCTTCCAAGAGTGTCTCTTCTGCAATCCCTGTTTTGTACCTGATTATTATTTGCGCGTTTCGGGCAAAAAGTAAAGTCAGAAAGTTTCCACCCATAAATGGCTATTTTTCACAATCTCATCGTCAATCTGCGGGATCGCTTGTTCCCGCCCATAGCGGGCGGGACGCGTAATTCCTTGATTTCCTTGATCTCGTAAAAAACATCTCATTTCTGGATCGGAAACTCTCTTGTGCCCGGATTCAAGTGTGGAAGAGCCCTAGAAAGTGAATACCGTCGCGCCTCCGGATAAGGAAATGAGCTTGGGAGCCCCTGCAAATTGGGCTGTTTTGACAATATCCTGCTCGCCGACCTGGCGATTCCTGGCGCAGGGGATTCAGACAAAAATGGGAATTTCCTGTTCCATGATGAAATCGAAGTATTCCCTGGCGCCATCACCCGTCGGCGCCTTCACGGTATCCGCCATGCCTGGTTTGGCCAGCACGACGGCATCATCCGTCAGGAAGAGGTTCACTTCATTCCCCTGCTCTTTGGCCACCTTGGTGAGTTGGAGGCACCTGGTCACGCGAGTGGGGTCCTCAAGGCCTCTCGTCAATACGAAAAGATATCTTCCCATTGCACCCTCCTTTTGCTGTTGCAGTGTCCATCCACAATTTAATTTGGGACACCAGTAACTTTCCAATCCAGAAAGTCTTTCACCTGGTCCCACATCTTCTTGACGGACTTGTTTCCTTCGGAATCCCCATCAAATTCCACTATGGTTTTGCCTTCGACCATGGCTTTTGTAAAGGTTGGATCAAACGGTATGCGGTTTAAGACCTTGATATTGTGCTCATTGGCTATGGCCTCGATGGCTTTGGCCTCATCCGGATTCAAGTCAAACTTGTTCACGGAGAGAAGGGCCGGTACCCTGAAATGGGCGGCGAGCTGTGCGACGCGTTCCATGTCATTGCGGCCTGAGATCGTCGGCTCAGCAACAATGAGGACTGCGGTAGCCCCGCCGATGGAGGCGATAACCGGACATCCTATCCCCGGAGGTCCGTCCGTGAGGATCAGGGTGAGGCCTTTGGTCTCTCCCAGCTTCCTGGCTTCCTGCCGCGCCAGGGTAACCAGCTTTCCGGAATTTTCCTCCGCGATTCCCAGCCTGGCGTGCACCATGGGCCCGAAACGGGTCTCCGACACATACCATTCCCCGCAGGTCTGTTCCGGGAAATCAATGGCCTTTTCCGGGCAGAAATACCAGCACACACCACATCCTTCGCAAGAGATTGCATCAACGACAAAGTTCTCGCCTATGGCATCCCAGCGGCACAATTCGCGGCATAAGCCGCATTCGGTACACTTCCCGTTGTCGATAAAGGCCTTTCTGCCGCCTCTGAAATCGTGGCGCTCCCGGATCTCGGGGGCCATGATTAGATGCAGGTCGGCAGCATCTACATCTGCATCACAAAGGACCTTGTTTTCGGCCAGGGCAGCGAAGGCTGAAATAATGCTGGTCTTGCCGGTCCCGCCTTTTCCGCTGACAACAACTAACTCTTTCATGATGCCTTCCCCCCAGCCTTGTTCACTATCCTTTCTATACTTCCATACAAATCAACAAATTCCTGTTTCCATTCCGGCATCGCTTCCACGATGGTCTTTCCCCTTGAATAGGCCTCCGCGATCTTACGATCAAACGGGATCTCCATCAATATGGGGATGTTTTCTTCTGTCGCGTACTCTCTGACCTTATCATCGCCCAGGTCTGACCGGTTGATGACCAGGCCGCACGGAATGCCCAGAACGCGCACGGCGCCCACGGCCAGCTTCAGGTCATAGAGACCGAAAGGAGTGGGCTCGGTCACGAGGAGGACGAAATCCGTCCCCTTCATGGCCTCGATCACCGGGCAGGAAGTCCCCGGGGGCGCGTCGATAATGACCAGCCGATCCGGTTTTGAAAGGGCTCGTACCTTTCTGATCAACGGGGGTGACATGGCCTCACCCACACGCAATTTTCCGTGAGCGAAATCGAGGCCGTCCCTGTGTCCTTGTTCAATGATTCCCAGTTCGCGACCCTCTTCGGTAACAGCGTCTTCCGGGCAGACCTCGAGACACCCGCCGCAACTGTGACAGAGCTCAGGGAACGGGAGCACTGTCTGTCCTATGACGATAATTGCCTTGAATTGGCAGATTTCAGCACATTTCCCGCAAAGGGTGCATTTTCCTTTGTCGACTACCGGCACGGGAGCGGTGACAGTTTCAATGCGATCTATGGTTGGATGAATAAATAGATAGGCGTTCGGCTCTTCCACATCACAATCGAGCAATTGCACCTCCCTGTCCAATGACAGGGCAAGATTCGTGGCCACGGTAGTTTTCCCCGTGCCCCCTTTTCCACTCGCCACGCTAATAATCATATTCGAATCCGGAGGTCACCGTAAACCTCCCTCCTCCTCTCACGTCTCATTCCACGCTCGTTCAATACTTTGTTCGGTTGACCGGGCGGAAGTCTTTCTCCTTGCGCCCTGCGCCTTATGTTTTACGCCTCATGCCCTATGCCTTACGCCCCGTCTCCTACGCCCTGGTCATGGGAGTGCCGCACTTTGGGCAGGTGATCTCAAAGCACGGTGTCCCTCGTGCGTGGGCCTTCTTTTCCCCGCAATTGGGGCAAACGCAATCTCCTCCGGGGCCGAGGCCGCGGCCTCCGCCCATTCCCCTTCCACGTCCCGAAGGCTCCTGCCCTCTTCCTCCGCCGGTTCCTTGTCCCCTTCCTCCGCCGGTTCCCTGTCCTTTTGGTGCCATAACATGTCCTCCTTTCGGATTGTGTTTCTCCTCCTGCAAAGCAGAAGGCATCATTACGTCCCCATGAGAGCAGCTTAGAGAGGAAGCCCTTTCTGAAGGGACTGGTGAGCGGGCTTCGTCAATTACTCAGCAGACCTGCTGAGTAATTGCCCTGTGCGCGCCCTCACACGAGATGGGAGATCGAGATGCAACTAATGGTCACAGGCATTGTTCCCGGTGACAAGTGAGCCGGAAAGAAATTGATTCGCTATTGCTTCAGGCGAATCCATGGGCGCGCCGATAATAACCTCGATCCCTTTTTCTCTCAGAAGCTGCCGGGCCTGCTCCCCCATGCCGCCGGTTATAACGACGTCAGCCCCCTGTTCAAACAGCCAGCGGGGTAACACTCCCGGTTCATGGGGAGGAGGCGTCTTCATTTCCTGGGCCTTTATCTTCCCATTCTCAGTTTCTATAAAAGCAAACTGCTTACAGTGGCCGAAGTGTGGGGAGAGTTTGCCGTCCGCAACGGGAATCACGAGAACCCGTTGCCCGTCCGCGTCTCTTGTTCCCGGGCGCTCCATAACATCTCCCTGCGTGATGGGAAAGGTTACCTTATCTTTATGGATCTCGAGGATCTTGTCCACCACCCCGCTGAAGGAACGACTGAACTCAAGGTCTTCCCTGTCAAGAAGCGCCATGTTTCCCGCGTCTCCATTCTGGACCACCGTGGGTTCCAACGGGAGGCTCCCGAGAAACCTGACATTTTCTTTTTTTGCGGTGATCATCCCTCCGCCCGTCTTGAAGAGATTTATGACCTTTCCGCAGTGCGGGCACACAAGACCGCTCATGTTTTCCACAAGACCCAGCACTTTCATATTGACCTGATGGCAGAAATGTATGGACTTTCTTACATCTGCCAGGGAAATCTCCTGGGGTGTCGTCACGATGAGGGCCTCGGCGTCCGGAATGGTCTGGGCAACGGTCAGTGGCTCATCTCCGGTTCCGGGAGGCGAGTCAACAACGAGATAGTCCAAGGCATCCCATTCGATATCCGCGATGAACTGCCGGATGACGCCGATTTTGAGGGGTCCTCTCCAGATGGTGGCCTGGTCCTTGTCTTCACCCATCAGGGGTTCAATGGAGATAACCTCCATGTTGGGGATGTACTCGATCGGCCTTGCCTTGGTTTGCTGGCTTCCTGTTCTTTTAGTCCCTTTGTGGCCCAGCAGACGAGGAATACTGGGTCCATGGAGATCCACATCCATCAAGCCTACTTTATATCCCCGCTTAGCCAGGGCAACCGAAAGGTAGGCGGCCACGCTGCTCTTTCCAACCCCACCCTTTCCACTCATGACAAGAATCTTGTTCTTGATATGGGAAAGCCTTTCCTCGATCTCCCTATCCTGTTTCTTGTGTTCATCTTTCTGGCTGCTGAAGCCGCAGCTTTCTCCTTGTTTTGCCATGAACTCATATCCTCCATTTTCGCATTAATTTCTCTTCGCCTGATTTCTTCTTCCGTTGTCGCAGGCAGGATGCCTGCAGTCTATGTTTCTAAGGAGTTTCGTTTCATACACCTTTTCCCGCCACGCCCCTCACTTCCTCCTTGCCATCGGCAGCCCGGCATGAGAAATCTCTTGTGGTTCAGCGTTCGATCCAGGTACGCCGAGATAACCTCCTCCACCTGCCCGGATATCCACGGGATAACGTTCACTTGCGCGGCCTCGAGCATTCGATAAAGCGGCCTTGAAACGGCCCCGCAAATGAGCACTTCAACACCCGATTCCGTAATGCAGCTGCACCGGCGGCCCAGATCGGATTCAGAAAGCAGAAGCTCGTTTCTGGATACCTCCTTTTCTCGTTCAAAATCCAGAACCAGAAGTCTGGTAGAGGTGTCCAGGACCGGCGAGACCTTCCCTTCCCAATATGGAACGGCTATCTTCATACTGGTACCACTTCAACCTGCTTACCCTTTTTTCGGGTTTTTTATTTTGGATTCAATTACTTCAATCTGCCTGCGGAGTTCTTCTGTTTGACTCTTCAGGAAAGAAAGCTCGTCATCACTGCTGCGGCCAATGTCTCCACCTGCTCCCATGCCCTGACCCGTGCCGCCTCTCATGCCCATGCCACGCCCCATGCCTCTTCCGCCTCCCATGCATCGACCCATGCCACGGGTGAAGGTTCCGGGATTTGACGAACCGCCTGAGGCCCCATAATGGTCCTCCACGTTGGCTTTGCTGGTCGTATCAAGCAGGCCCTTTTTGTATTTCTCTACTGCCTCGCGCACGGTGCCCGACTGGCCCACGATGATCTTTGTTCCCGCCGCATTGAGCGTCTTTACGGCATTGGGACCGCAATTTCCGGTGATGATCGCCTCAACACCTTTGGAGGCAATGAACTGAGCCGACTGGATGCCTGCCCCTCCTCCCAGTGCAATGTTTTCGTTGTCGAAAACTTCGAAGGTCATGTCCGTTGTTTCCACCACAATAAAGAAGGCGCATCGTCCAAAACGCGGATCGATCGATGCATCCAGATCCTTCCCGTCAGCACTCACCGCTACTCTCATCATCATTCCCCTTTCTTTGCTGAGCCGGCTTCGAAACGCCCCGCGTGCCCGATCGCCGCGTCATGCTGAAACCGGAAATCCGCCTCGCGAGCAGAGTCCTCGTGAACTGTCATTGAACCGCGCTCCAGTGCAATCTTGCTGTCTTTTGCACCTTGCGGTGCACGCTGAGAATAGTGATTGAGCAGGATTCGTGCCATTTTCTTGCTTGAAGATAAAACAGGCCTAACTACCTAACATAAAAAGATTGTTTGTTTCTTCAGAAAACAACCGGACGCACACCAAAGAAAAATTATTGCATTAATGCAATGCTTCGCCGACAGGAAGCTGCAATTATGCAACACATGCCATCGGCTGAATCGTCTCCTGCCGGCACCGCTCTCGGAAACAGCACTCTGTTACTAGGGCAAGGCCGTTGAGCAAAAAACGGTCTCCTCCTTTGGTTGAGGAACATCCCTTCCTCTTCTCCTGTGGAGATTTGGTTTCGGACGGAGTTGTCCTGGTGCTGATGTCAGGTAGGCCTGGTTTGTATGTGCAACCGCTTCATCCTGCGCCAGAGAGTGGTGGGATGGATACCGAGGTCCTGCGCGGTAGCTGTCCTGTTCCAGTTGTTCTTCCTGAGGGAGGCCAGGATAAACCCTTTTTCCACCTCCTTCCAGGAAGCAGGGCGAGACATGGCAGGCTCGCCCTGCCCGGCCGAAACCGCATCCGGAGGAAGGAGATATCCCGGCAGGTGCTTTGGATCAACAATGCTGTTTTTGCAGACAACAGAGGCGTATTCCAGTATATTCTCGAGTTCTCGGATGTTTCCGGGAAAATCATGCGCCATCAACAGGCCAAGGGCCTCGGGAGAAAGCCGCTTAATGTCCTTCTTGTTCAGGCGGTTGTATTTCCGGATAAAATGGTCTGCAAGAAGGGGGATATCTTCCTTTCGGTCTCTGAGGGGAGGAAGGAAAAGTCTTACCACATTAATCCGGTAATAGAGGTCCTGGCGAAACCGGCCCCTCTCCACGAGCTTTTCAAGATCCTGGTTGGTGGCCGCAACGATTCGAACATCGGCCCTGACCGGTTTTGTGCTTCCGAGCGGCTCGTAGATGCGGTCCTGGAGGACGCGGAGCAATCTGACCTGCAGGGCCGGAGAGATATCCCCGATTTCATCCAGGAACAGGGTGCCCTTTTCCGCAAGGGCCAACCGGCCTGCTTTGTCTCTCCTCGCATCGGTAAATGCCCCGGCCTTGTACCCGAAGAGCTCCGATTCCAGCAGCGAATCGGGCAGGGCGCCGCAGTTGATCGTGACGAGGGGGCCGTCTTTCCTCGGGCTCAGTGAGTGGATTGCGCGCGCGAACAGCTCCTTCCCCGTGCCGCTTTCTCCTTGGAGCAGAACGGTGCTGTTCGTCGGGGCGACCTGCTCCAGGACCTGGAACAGCCGGTGCATCTCCTCATTCTTGCTGATGATGTCAAAGTACGAATGCCGCTGACCGAGGGCTTTCCGGAGCTCTTCCACGACGGTCAGGTCTCGAAAGGTTTCAACGCCGCCGATGACAGTACCGTCGGCCTCCTGCAGGAGTGCTGTTGAAATACTTACAGGGACCCGTTCCCCTTCAGAATTGACGACGAATATCGCCTGATCCACTATCGGGTCTCCCGACTCCATGGTCTGTTTCAATGAGCAGCTGGTCTCGCAGATACTGGCCCTGAATACGTCCCAGCAGTAGCGGCCCACAGCCTCATCTTTCTTGATGCCCGTGATCTTTTCGGCCGCCTTGTTGAAGGAGGTTATTTTCCAGTCCAAGTCGACGGTAAATACACCGTCGGCAATGCTGTCCAGTATGATCTGGGTCTGCATTTCTCGATCGAGACTCATTGGATACTCCCGGCAAAATCAATTAATTATTAACATGGCAACGAGTTTCCGCGATGTCAAGAGAAACACTCCTTTGATTCTCCTCCCTCTGCGCCGGAAGCATCGAAAATCCCTCCGAGGCCTGCTCAGCAGGACCCAAATCCACCATCTAATTTCAGCATCATGAGTTTCATTTCACCGGGGGATTTGCCGAAATTCCTGTTCACCGGCAAGTGTCAGATGCAAGGCGCCGCATCGTAGATCCCGTGTCGTGTGCGGGAGGAGCGACGACTGAGGCGTATGTCATAATACGCCGCAAGGAGGAGCGATTGAAGGCAACGCCGAAGATGATACCTGGTGGGTCAGGGAGGGAAGAGGTTCTTGACTTGGGCTGCGCAGCGGGATATAACCCTCAGGAAGAACAACGTGTATTGTTTCATGGAGAGCAGCAAACGAATGTTTGATGGAGATTCGACATGGCCAAAAAAATACTGATCGTGGATGACGATCCCGATGTCGTTCTTTTTTTATCCACGGTACTGCAGGATCACGGCTACGAGACGCTCGACGCCCGGAACGGCCAGGAAGGATTCGAAAAGGCTACCGCTGAACGACCGGACGTAATCCTCCTGGACCTGATGATGCCGGAGAAGAGCGGCATCTCTCTCCTGAACGATCTGAAATCGGATGAAGATCTGGCCGGGATTCCGGTCATCATGGTAACGGGGGTTTCAGGCGAAACGGGCATCGATCTGGAACATTTTTTCAAGAAACGAGCCTCCGGCGACACCGGTGACGCCGTACCACGACCCGACGGATACATAGAAAAACCGGTGGATCCACAACGCCTCCTGAAGCTTGTACGGGAGCTTCTTGGCTGAAGGTCCTGCGCTCAAAGTGTGCATTCCTCGCCTGGTCAAGGATATTGGCATCAGACAAGAGCGACCCAGGGTATGACGTCATTCAATGTAGCAATTGTCGGAGGAGGTCCGGGCTGTGTGGCCCTCATGGACATGATCTTCATGGATCGTCTCCGGCAGCTGCAAATGAACCTTGTCGGAATCGCCGATATCGACGCCGATGCCCCGGCCCTAAAAAAAGCCAAATTCCTCAACATCTATACCACCCGCGATTACCACAATCTATTCGACCTTGAAAACCTCAATCTCATCATTGAATTGACCGGTAATCCCGAAGTCAGCCGCGAACTGCAGAGAGAGAAGCCGTCCGCGGTGCAGGTGATGGATCACACTGTTGCCAGGCTGTTCTGGGACGTACTTCGCCTCGAGGAGGAAAAACTCAAGGCCCAGCAGGAAGGAGAAGAACGCCGCGAGGCGGAAAGGGAGGCAAGACGGCAGAGGAAGACCGCGGAAGGCATCCTTCACGGGACGCCGATTCCCATGTTCGTCATTAACAAAGACCACAAAATCGTTTACTGGAACAAAGCGGTTGAAAATCTGACCGGCTTTCCTGCGGCAGAAATGATCGGGACCAATCGTCACTGGGAGCCCTTTTTCCCCAAAAAAAGGCAGATTCTTGCCGATCTCATCATCGACGGGGATCTGGAGAAGATCCAGGAACTCTACCGGGAGATGCATCTGCGAAGGTCTCCGATCGTCGAAGGCGCCTTTGAGGCCGAACACTATTTCGCCCATCTGGGGAAGAACGGAACCCACCTCTATTTCAACGCCGCACCCATAAGGGACGATTCAGGGGTAATTCAAGGCGCCATTGTCACCTACCAGGATTTTTCGGAACGGGTCAGAATGACCGAGGAGATAAGACGACGAGAAGCTTTCGTGCAAAATCTCATTCAAAATTCCATTGACGGCATCATAGCCACCGATGAGAGAGGAGAGATCGTTATCTTCAACCGCGGGGCGGCCCGGATGCTTGGTTACGCTCCTGAAGAAATCTTGGGGAAGATGAAATATCAGGAAATCCTTTTCAGGGGAACGGCGAAAGCCGTCCGCGCAGCCTTTTACGGCAGCGAGTACGGGCCCCCCGGCAAGATCATCGGCATGGAGATCGAGGGGAGAAAAAAGGACGGTGACTCCATACCGCTCAGGTTTTCAGGGACCCTGCTCTATGAAAAGGGGCAGGAGGTGGGAAGCGTGGCCTTCATCCAGGATCTCCGTGAAATTCACCGCCTTCAGAAAGAAAAGGAGCAGGCCCAGCGAATGGCAGCTATCGGGCGAACCGTTGCCGGCCTGGCTCATTATATCAAGAATATCCTGAACG